>NZ_JBYTAE010000068.1:0-36842 GCF_058787875.1 Hydrogenophaga sp. FW305-3-2-15-A-LB1
GCAAAGGGATCGGGGGTCGGGCGGGGTCTTCGGCTGGACCATATGGCGGGGCGGATGAAGTGTATGGGCGTTTTCGGTAGGGCGTGGGTACAGTAGAGGCGGATACTGGGTGTCCTCGATTCCGATTGCGTGTCCATACCTCTTTTTTGACGGCGGCGCCACAGATGCTCTCAGACCTTGAAGCCTTTTTATTGCGTCTGGCGACGGAGCGCGCCGTGCTGGTGACGGTCGGCGCGACGCGCGGATCCGTGCCGCGCGAAACCGGTGCGTGGATGGCGGTGTTCGCGGGCGCGGCGGGTGGCGCGGTCGGCACCATCGGTGGCGGGCACCTGGAGTGGGACGCGATGCGGCATGCGCGCGAGGCGCTGGGGCGCGGGGCCAGCGAGCGGCCCGCCGCCTGGTCGCAGGCGGTCACCCTGGGCCCCAGCCTGGGCCAGTGCTGCGGCGGGGCCCTGGTGCTGCAATTCGAACTGGTCGATGCCTCCTGCCGCGAGGCGCTGCGCCAGCGCCTGACCTTTGGCCATGCGCCGCTGGCGCTGTTCGGCGGTGGCCACGTGGGCCGCGCCCTGGTGCAGGCGCTGGCGCCGCTGCCGTTCGATGTGACGTGGATCGACAGCCGGGACGAGGTGTTTCCGCACGACCTGCCGATCGGGGTGCGCACCGAGTACTCCGAACCGGTGCAGCTCGCGGTGCGCGACCTGGCGCCGCGCTCCAGCGTGCTGATCATGAGCTTCTCGCACGCCGAAGACCTCGACATCGTGGCGGCTTGCCTGCAACGGCAACGGCAACATGACGATCTGGGCTTCGTGGGGCTGATCGGCAGCAAGACCAAGTGGGCGACCTTCCAGCGCCGCCTGCGCCAGCGCGGTTTCAGCGAGGCGGAGCTGGCGCGAATCACCTGCCCCATCGGCCTGCCGGGCATCCAGGGCAAGGCGCCGGCCGTGATCGCCGCCTCGGTGGTGGCGCAGTTGTTGCTTGTCTGCGAAACCACGGCCGATGCGCGCATGACCTCTTGAATGTTCTCAAAAAGTGTATACACTTTGGCCGACCGGTCGCAGCGGAGCGGGTGTTCCCACAACACTCAAACGCGGCCCTCAGACGACTCAGAGCGCCCGCGGTGGTGAGTCGCAAGCCCTGACCTTGCCTTGAGGTGCCATGGAAACTTACCTGCTCGACTGGGCCAATCTGCTGCTTCGCTGGCTGCACGTCATCGTGGCCATTGCCTGGATTGGCTCATCTTTCTATTTCGTCTTTCTTGACAGCAGCCTCACCCCGCCGGAGGACGAGCAGCTCAAGAAGGACGGTGTCAGTGGCGAACTCTGGGCCCTGCACGGCGGCGGCTTCTACCACCCGGTGAAGTTCGCGGTCTCGCCGCCCAAGCTGCCCGACCATCTGCACTGGTTCTACTGGGAGAGTTACTCCACCTGGCTCTCGGGCTTCGCGCTGTTCCTCATCTCCTACCTCTGGAGCCCGAGCGTCTACCTGATCGACCCGAAGGTGTTCGAGTGGTCGCCGGCCGCGGCGATCGCCACCGCACTGGGTTTCCTGGTGGTGTTCTGGCTGCTGTACGACGCGATCTGCCGCACGCTGGGCCAGAAGGAGAACGGTGACGCCAAGGTGGGCGCGCTGGTGCTGGTGCTGGTGTGCGTGGCGGCCTGGCTGGCCACGCAGCTGTTCGCCGGGCGCGCGGCCTTCCTGCTGGTGGGCGCGATGATTGCCACCGCCATGAGCGCCAACGTGTTCTTCTGGATCATCCCGGGCCAGCGCACGGTGGTGGCCGACCTCAAGGCCGGCCGACCGGTCGACCCCATCCACGGCAAGCGCGGCAAGCAGCGCAGCGTGCACAACACCTACTTCACGCTGCCGGTGGTGTTCGCGATGCTGAGCAACCACTACAGCTTCACCTACACGCACCCGCAGAACTGGCTGATCCTCATCGGCATGATGTTCGCCGGCGCGGCGATCCGCCAGTTCTTCGTGATGCGCCACGGTTACAAGCTGGGCCGCAACAAGCACCCCTGGCCGTATGCGGTGGCTGGCGTGGTGGCGCTGATTGCGCTGATCGTCTGGCTCAAGCCGGCGCCGGTGCAGGCGGTGGCGGTGCCCGCCACCGTGAGCTATGCGCAGGTCAAGCCGGTGATCGACCAGCGCTGCGTGATGTGCCATGGCGAGGCGCTGCAGTCCAAGAACGTGCGGCTGGACACGCCCGATGCGCTCAAGCAGCACGCGCAGGCGGTGTACCAGCAGGCGGTGGTCACGCGGCTGATGCCGATGAACAACGCGACCGGGCTCACCGAGGAAGAGCGCGCCTTGATCGGCCAATGGTTCAAGGGCGGCGCGAAGACAGAGTGACCCCCCGCAGCGCTTCGCGCTACCCCCTCAGGGGGCAACACCTGCGGCCTGGCAAAGCCAGTTCCGCGGTGTTTCGGGTCTTGTCATGTCGCTCCGGTGAGGGGGTGTGATCTGCGGTAACCTCGTGACCGATTTCACAACCTCCGAGCAGAGCACACCATGAAGACGCAAGCCGCCGTGGCCTGGAAAGCAGGCCAGCCCCTGACCATTGAAACCGTGGACCTGGAGGGGCCGAAATTCGGCGAGGTGCTGGTTGAGATCAAGGCCACCGGCATCTGCCACACCGACTACTACACGCTCTCGGGCGCGGACCCCGAAGGCATCTTCCCGGCCATCCTGGGCCACGAAGGCGCGGGCATCGTGGTCGACGTGGGCCCGGGCGTGACCACGCTCAAGAAGGGCGACCACGTCATTCCGCTGTACACGCCCGAATGCCGCCAGTGCAAGTTCTGCCTGAGCCGCAAGACCAACCTGTGCCAGCTGATCCGCGGCACGCAGGGCAAGGGCCTGATGCCCGATGCCACCAGCCGCTTCAGCCTGGACGGCAAGCCCATCTTCCACTACATGGGCACCAGCACCTTCAGCAACTACACCGTGGCGCCCGAGATCTCGCTGGCCAAGATCCGCGAGGACGCCCCGTTCGACAAGGTCTGCTACATCGGCTGCGGCGTGACCACCGGCATCGGCGCGGTGATCTTCACCGCCAAGGTGGAGGCGGGCGCCAACGTGGTGGTGTTCGGCCTGGGTGGCATTGGCCTGAACGTGATCCAGGGCGCGAAGATGGTGGGCGCGGACAAGATCATCGGTGTGGACCTCAACCCCGCCCGCCAGGAGATGGCGCGCAAGTTCGGCATGACGCACTTCATCAACCCGAAGGAGGTGGAGAACGTGGTCGATGCCATCGTGCAGCTCACCGACGGCGGGGCCGACTACAGCTTCGAGTGCATCGGCAACACGCAGGTGATGCGACAGGCGCTGGAGTGCACGCACAAGGGCTGGGGCCGCAGCATCATCATCGGCGTGGCCGAGGCCGGTGCCGAGATCAGCACGCGCCCGTTCCAGCTCGTCACCGGCCGCAAATGGGAAGGCTCGGCCTTCGGCGGCGCGCGGGGCCGCACCGATGTGCCCAAGATCGTCGACTGGTACATGGACGGCAAGATCAACATCGACGACCTGATCACCCACAAGCTCAAGCTGGCCGACATCAACGAGGGCTTCGCGCTGATGAAGCGCGGCGAGTCCATCCGCGCCGTCGTGGAGTTCTGATGGCGCTGGAGACCTTGAGCGAGCACCGCTGCTTCGGCGGCGTGCAGGGCTTTTACCGCCATGCCTCGGCCGGGATCGGCCTGCCGATGAAGTTCGGCGTGTTCGTGCCGCCGCAGGCCGCGCAGGGCCCGGTGCCGGTGCTGTTCTACCTGGCGGGGCTGACCTGCACCGAGGAGACCTTCGCCATCAAGGCCGGCGCGCAGCGCGTGGCGGCCGAGCTTGGCCTGATGCTGGTCTCGCCCGACACCAGCCCGCGCGACACCGGCATCGAGGGCGCGAGCGCGGCCTGGGACTTCGGCCACGGCGCGGGTTTCTACCTCGATGCCACGCAAGCGCCCTGGGCGGCGCACTTCCGCATGGAAAGCTGGGTCACGAAAGAGTTGCGCGAGCTCGTGCTGTCGAAGTTTCCCGCACGGGACGACCGCGTCGGTCTCTTTGGCCACTCCATGGGTGGCCACGGAGCGCTCACGCTGGCCTTGCGCCACCCCGGGCTGTACCAGAGCGTGTCGGCGTTTGCGCCGATCGCCGCGCCCACGCAGTGCCCGTGGGGCGAGAAGGCTTTCGGTGGCTACCTGGGTGACGACCGCGCCACCTGGGCCGCGCACGACGCCACCGAACTCGTGAAGGCCGGGCGCAAGGCGCCTCCCTTGCTGATCGACCAGGGGCTGGCGGACAATTTCCTGGCCGCCCAGCTGCACCCCCACCTGTTCGAGGCGGCCTGCGCGCAGGCCGGCCAGCCGCTCACGCTGCGCCGGCACGAGGGGTATGACCACGGTTATTACTTCATCGCCAGTTTCATCGAAGACCACTTGCGCCACCATGCGCAAACCCTTTGTGCCTGACCCCATGCGCCCGCGCCAATTCGATCTCATCGCCTTCGACTGGGACGGCACCCTGTTCGATTCCACCGCGCTCATCACCCGTTGCATCCAGTCGGCGGTGGTGGATGTCGGGGGTGTGGCGCCCACCCGCGAGGCGGCCAGCTACGTGATCGGCATGGGCCTCATGCAGGCCCTGGCCCACGCCGCGCCCGACGTGCCACCCGACCGCTACCCAGAGCTCGGGCAGCGCTACCGCCACCACTACATGGCGGCGCAGCACGAGCTGAGCCTGTTCGAAGGGGTGTTGCCGCTGCTGGCCGAGCTCAAGCGCCGCCACCACTGGCTGACGGTGGCCACCGGCAAGAGCCGGGCGGGCCTCAACGAGGTGCTGCACACGGTGGAGCTGCAGGGCGTGTTCGATGGCTCACGGACCGCCGACGAGACCGCGGGCAAGCCCAACCCCCGCATGCTGCACGAGCTGATGCGCGAGTTCGGCGTGGCGCCCGAGCGCACCCTGATGGTCGGCGACACCACGCACGATCTGCAGATGGCCGTCAACGCCGGCTGCGCGAGCGTGGGCGTGAGCTACGGCGCGCACGAACCGGCCAGCTTCGCGGTGCTCAACCCCTTGCACGTGGCGCACTCGGTGCGCGAACTGCACGACTGGCTGAACGCCCACGCCTGAGCCGGCCATGAGCATCCCCTCCGACGATCCGGTCTACGCGCTGTGCAACAGCCGGGATCTGGTCGATGGGGGGCGTGCCGTGTCGTTCGACGTGGTGTACGCGGGCCAGACCTGCCGCGCGTTCGCGATCCGCTACCGCGGCCAGCCGCACGCCTACCTGAACCGCTGCACCCACGTGGCGATGGAAATGGACTGGCAGCCCGATCGGTTTTTCGACGACAGCGGCCGCTGGTTGCTTTGCGCCACGCACGGCGCGGTGTACGAGCCCGACACCGGTGCCTGCCAGGGTGGGCCATGCCGGGGCGGGCTGGTCAAGATCGAACTGGTGGAGCACGACGGGGTGGTCCACTGGCGGTCACAATACCACCTCAAACCCCTTGAATTCTGAGAGCCTTCGACCATGAACGACGATTTCCCCGGCCCGTCCGCCAACGCCTCCAGCGACCGCACGCCGGGCGTGGCCTGGGAGCGCGCCACCCTGGAAAAACTGGTTTTCGCGACCATCCGCGAGCAGCAGTCCGCGCGCCGCTGGAAGATGTTCAGCCGGCTGCTCTGGCTGGCGGTGTTCGGCGCCATTGCCTGGTTCGCCTACACCAGCAACACCACCACCACGGTGAGCACCCCGCACACGGCGGTGGTGGACATCAAGGGTGAGATCGCCAGCGGGGCCGAAGCCAGCGCCGAATACGTGGTGGCCTCGCTGCGCTCCGCGTTCGAGGACGAGGGCGCGCAGGCCGTGGTGCTGCTGATCAACTCACCCGGCGGCAGCCCGGTGCAGGCCGGCATCATCAACGACGAGATCACCCGCCTCAAGGGCCTGCACGACAAGAAGGTCTATGCGGTGGTGGAAGAAACCTGTGCCTCGGCCGCCTACTACATCGCCGCGGCGGCGGACGACATCTACGTGGACAAGGCCAGCCTGGTCGGCAGCATCGGCGTGTTGATGGACGGCTTCGGTTTCACCGGCCTGATGGACAAGCTCGGCATCGAGCGCCGTCTCATGACCGCCGGGGCCAACAAGGCCATGCTGGACCCGTTCAGCCCGCAGGACGAGGCGCAGAAGGCCTACATCCAGACCATGCTGGGCCAGATCCACGCCCAGTTCATCGAGGTGGTGAAAAAGGGCCGTGGCGATCGCCTGAAGGAGAACGGCGACACCTTCAGCGGCCTGGTCTGGAATGGCCAGCAGGCGGTGGCGCTCGGCCTGGCCGACGGCCTGGGCAACCTCGACTACGTGGCGCGCGAGATCGTCAAGGCCGAGGAGATCGTGGACTACACGCGCCGCGAGAACGTGGGCCTGCGCCTGGCCAAGCGCTTTGGCGCCAGCATGGGCGAAGGGATGTTCCTGGCGGCCCGTGCGGCCGGCGTGCAGCTGAAGTGAGGGCCCCGGGGCGGGTTCAGCCCTTGTAGCCGTTGGGGTTGCCGCTCTGCCAGCGCCAGGCATCGGCGCACATCTGATCCAGCGTGTGCTTCGCCTGCCAGCCCAGCAGGCGCAAGGCCAGCGCCGGGTCGGCCCAGCACTGGGCCACGTCACCCGCGCGGCGTGGGGCAATCTGGTAGGGCACCGGGCGGCCGCTGGCCTGTTCGAAGGCGCGCACCACGTCCAGCACGCTGTGGCCGCTGCCCGTGCCCAGGTTCACCGTGAAGCTCTCACCCCGGCTCAGCAGGGCCTTGATGGCGGCGACGTGACCGGCGGCCAGGTCCTGCACGTGGATGTAGTCGCGCACACCCGTGCCATCGGGCGTGGGGTAGTCGTTGCCATACACGTTGAGGTGTTCGCGCTGGCCCACGGCCACCTGCGCCACGTAGGGCATCAGGTTGTTGGGAATGCCCGCCGGGTCCTCGCCGATCAGGCCGCTGGGGTGGGCACCGACCGGGTTGAAATAGCGCAGCGTGCCCACGCGCCAGGCCGGACGGGCCGCGCACAGGGCGGTGAGCATGTCTTCGATGACCAGTTTGCTGTGGCCATAGGGGTTGGTGTGGCTGCGCGGGAAGTCCTCGGTGATCGGCACGGTGGCCGGATCGCCGTACACCGTCGCGCTGCTGGAGAACACCAGCGTGGGCGCGATCGAAGGGTCTTCCGCGTGCACGGTCTCCATGGCGCGCAGCAGGCTGACCGCGCCGCCGATGTTGTTGTGGAAGTACTTCAGGGGCAACGCCACGCTTTCGCCCACCGCCTTGTCGCCCGCGAAATGGATCACACCCACAGGACGGTGGCGGCGCAGCACGTCTTCAACCCAGGGCGTGTCCAGCACATCGCCTTCTTCGAACGGCATCGTCTGCCCTGTGATGCGCGCGAGGCGGTCCAACACCACGGGGTGGCTGTTGGCGAAGTTGTCCAGCAACACCGGTTCAAAGCCGGCTTCGATGAGGGCCACGGCGGTGTGGCTGCCGATGTAGCCGGCGCCGCCGGTGAGCAGAACTTTCATTTTTTTACTTCTTGGTGGCGGGGTCGGGTTGGCGGCCGTAGATGTCTTCCAGCCGAACGATGTCGTCCTCGCCGAGGTAGCTGCCCGACTGGACCTCGATCATCTCCAGCACCATCTTGCCGGGGTTGTGCAGCCGGTGCACTTCGCCAATGGGGATGTAGGTCGACTGGTTCTCCGACAGCAGGTACACCTCCTGCCCACGCGTGACTTCGGCCGTGCCCTTGACGATGATCCAGTGTTCGGCGCGGTGGTGGTGTTTCTGCAGGCTGAGCGAGGCGCCCGGCTTCACGCCGATGCGCTTGACCTGGAAGCGCTCGCCCATGTCGACGCTGTCGTACCAGCCCCAGGGGCGCGCCACGCGGCGGTGCATCGCGGCCTGCGGCACCTTGCGCTGCGAGAGGTGGGCCACCACGTCCTTCACCTGCTCGGCGTGGTCCCGCTGGGCCACCAGCAAGGCGTCGGGGGTGTCGATGATCAGCAGGTCCTGTGTGCCCAGCGCCACCACGGTGCGGCCCGGCGCGTGGATGAAGGTGTTTCGCGCGTTCAGCGCGTGGCCCTGCCCGGTGATGCGGTTGCCTTCGCCATCGGCGTCGCTCAGTTCGGCCACCGCGTTCCAGCTGCCGACATCGCTCCACTGGCCCTGGAAGGGCACGACGGCCACGTCGTCGTGCGGCTCCATCACCGCGTAGTCGATGCTCTGCGAGCGGCAGGCGAGGAAGGATTCGGCGTCGGGGCGAACGAACTGGATCTGGCCCACCCGGTCCTGCCGCGTCCTGGCCATGGCCTTTTCGCAGGCCTGCAGGATGTCGGCGGCGTGCTGGGCGAGCGCGGCCAGCAGCGTGCTGGCGCGCGCGAGAAAGATGCCCGCGTTCCACAGCACGTTGCCTTGCAGCAGCAAGGCCTGGGCGGCGGCCGGTGCGGGTTTTTCGATGAAGCGGGCCACCTTGCGGCTGCCATCGGCGCGCTCATCGCCCTGCTGGATGTAGCCGTAGGCGCTGCTCGGGAAGCTGGGCATCACGCCGAAGGTGACGATGGCGCCGGCCTCGGCGGCCGGGACACCCTGGCGGATGGTCTGGGCGAAGGCCGAAGCATCGGGAATGTGGTGGTCGGAGGGGCAGAACAGCAGCAGGGGATCGGCGTTGTCCTTCGAGCGGGCGAGCAGGGCGGCCAGCGCCATGGCCGCGGCGGTGTTGCGCGCCGCCGGTTCGAGCAGCACCTGCCCGGGCACGTTTTCCGCTTCGATCGCATCGGCCACCAGGAAACGGTGGTCTTCGGCGGCCACGCAGATCACCGGGTTGTCGCACCAGGCCAAGCGGTCCAGGGTCAGCTGCAGCAGGCTCTTGTCGCCCACCAGAGGCACGAACTGCTTGGGAAAACTCTGGCGGCTCAGAGGCCACAGACGGGTGCCGGAGCCTCCGCAAAGGATGACGGGGGTGATGCTCATGCCGGATGGGAGTGGGTTGAACCAGTGGGGGGAACCCCGCTTTCAATCCGCTGCAGTGTAGCCTTTCGATGGACGTCGGCGTGTGCGCCGTTAACATGGTGAGCCTTTCTTCACGAACATGCGAGCCAAACCAAGATGACGATCCGCAAAGCCGTATTTCCCGTGGGTGGCCTGGGCACCCGTTTCCTGCCGGCCACCAAGGCGATCCCCAAGGAGATGTTGCCGGTGGTGGACAAGCCGCTGATGCAGTACGCGGTGGAGGAGGCCTACGCCGCCGGCATCCGCGAAATGATCTTCGTGACCGGGCGCCACAAGCGCGCCATCGAGGACCACTTCGACACCGCCTACGAACTGGAGATGGAGTTGGAGGCCGCGGGCAAGTCCGCCCTGCTCCAGCTGGTGCATTCCATCAAACCCGACGACATGGACTGCGTCTATGTGCGCCAGCCTCGCGCGCTGGGTCTGGGCCATGCGGTGCTCTGCGCCGAGCGCTTGGTGGGCAACGAGCCGTTCGCGGTGCTGCTGGCCGACGACCTGATGATGGGCCAGGACCAGGCGCAGGGCGGTGCCACCGTGCTGCAGCAGATGGTGCAGGCCTACGAGTCCAGCCCGGGCACGGTGCTCGCGGTGCAGGACGTGCCGCGCGCCGAGACGCGCCGCTATGGCGTCGTCGACGTGCACGGCGCCAACCAGGCGCTGGCCGAGGTGTTCGCGATGGTGGAGAAGCCGGCGCCCGACGTGGCCCCCTCGACCCTGGCTGTGGCCGGTCGCTACATCCTCACGCCGGCGGTGTTCGAGAGCATCCGCCAGCAACCGCGTGGCGCGGGGGGCGAAATCCAGCTCACCGACGGCATCGCGGCCCTGATCGGTAAGGAAAAGGTGCAGGCCTTCCGCTACGCCGGCAAGCGCTACGACTGTGGCAGCAAGGAAGGCTTTCTGGAGGCCACGATCGATCTGGCCTTGGCCAACACCGAACTCAGCGCTTCGGTGCGCGCGCACCTGAAGCGTCTGGGCGTCTGAGCCCGGGCTTCAGCGGCCCAGCAGGAAGACGCAGGGCGCGTCCAGCGGCAACTCGCCGGACAGGGTCTGGGGGTTGCGCTTCCACTCCTGCACCAGCGCGCTGCGGCAGACCTGCTGCGGCAAGGTGAGTGCCCCGCACACGGCCAGGCGTGTGTGCGGATGCAGCGTTTGCAGCAGCGCCTGCAAGAGGGCGGTGTTGCGGTAGGGCGTTTCGATGAGGATCTGCGTCTGCCCGGTCTTCAGGGCCAGGGCTTCCAGTTCCCGCAACCGTTTGGCGCGCTCGGTGGCGTCCTGGGGCACGTAGCCGACGAACGCGAAGCTCTGTCCATTCAGCCCGCTGGCGGCCAGCGCCAGCATGAGCGAGATGGGGCCGGTGAGCGGCACCACGCGCAGGCCCATCGCGTGCGCGGCGCGCACGATGGAGCTTCCCGGATCCGCGATGGCGGGCATGCCGGCTTCGCTGACGAGGCCGATGTCGTGCCCGAGCAGGGCGGGGGCCAGCAGTTCACGGGCCTGTGCGTCGCCTTCGGCCTGCGGGGCATGGTCCCCCTTCTTGTGGGCCGCTCTGGGCAGCTCGGTGATCTGCTGCGCCTGCAAGGGTGCGGCCAGGCTGGCGAGGGCGTCCACCCGCTTGAGAAAGGCGCGCGTGCTCTTGGCGTTTTCGGTGATCCAGTGAGTCAGGCGCCGGGCGGTGCCCAGCGTCTCGGCGGGGAGCCACTCGGAGGGCGCCACGGGCGTGGCCTGCGCCACGCCGAAATCCAGGGGGGTGGGCACGAGGTAGAGCGTGCCGCGTGATTCGGAGTGGGCGCTCACAACAACTTCACCCCCGCCGCGCGAATCAGTCGGCAGGTGCGGATCATCGGAAGACCCACCAGGGCCGTCGGGTCGTCGTTGTCGATGCGCTCCAGCAGCGCGATGCCCAGGCCCTCGCTCTTGGCGCTGCCGGCGCAATCGTAGGGTTGCTCCGCGCGCAGGTAACGCTCGATTTCGCCGTCGCTCAGGTCACGGAACACCACCCGCACCGCAGCGATGTCGCTGTGCTCGAAGCCCGTGGCCTGGCACACCACCGCCAGCGCGGTCTGGAACACCACGGTCTGGCCGCGCATGCGCCTCAGCTGGGCCACGGCCCGCTCATGGGTGCCTGGCTTGCCAAGCGGTTCGCCAGCCAGGTCAGCGACCTGGTCGCTGCCGATCACCACGGCTTGGGGGTGTCGTTGCGCGACATTCCGGGCTTTTTCAATGGCCAGGCGAAGTGCCAGATCCGCCGGCTTTTCCCCGGCCCGGGGTGTTTCGTCCACGTTGGGGGCGATCGCTTCGAAGGGCACGCCCAGCCGGGACAGCAGTTCATGGCGGTACCGCGATGTGGAACCCAGAATGAGGGCTCGGGACGGGGTGTCGGATGACGGATCGGAAGCGGTGGTCATCCCGGTATTCTCCCCGCATTCTTTTACACTGCCCGGATGAAAGACACCCCCAAGACGGCCTGGAACCCTCGGCGCCTGGACATGCGTGCCTTCGCCCAGGCGGCCGCCAGCCTGCAGGACGAAGAGCCGCTTTCGGCATTCCCCCGCGTCCAGGCCGAAGCGGCCCTGGACGATGGCGCGACGCTCACGCCCGTGCGCTGGCGGGCGCAGGGCGAAATGCGGCCGGCGGCCAGCGGCGGCACGCCCGATGTCTGGCTGCATTTGCAGGCCGATGCCCGGGTGCCGCTGACTTGCCAGCGCTGCCTCGCGCCTGTGGACACGCCCTTGACCGTGGACCGCTGGTTCCGTTTCGTGGCCGATGAGGCCACGGCCGAAGCCCAGGATGACGACTGCGAAGAGGACTTGCTGGCCCTGGAACCCAGGCCCGATCTGCACGACGTGCTGGAGGATGAGCTGTTGATGGAACTGCCCCTGGTGCCCATGCACGACACCTGCCCTGAGCCGGTGTCCCTGCGCACGGCGGGGGCCGGGGACGCTCCCGAGGCCGCGGCGCCCCGCAAGAACCCCTTTGCCGAACTGGCCAAGCTCAAAAAGTGAGCCTCTGGCGCACCATGGCCCCGGGGCTGGCGGCATTGCCGCCTTCGGGCTATAATGCTTGGCTTTGCGCTGGTATCCATTCGCACGTTGACGTGCTCGGGTCAGGCGCGCAACCGGTTGAACGGAGCGATTTCAGGTCTCCGTTTGTGCCACTCCGTTTGACCCTACCGATTTCAGGAGCCCACCATGGCTGTTCAGCAAAACAAAAAGTCCCCCTCCAAGCGCGGCATGCACCGTTCGCACAATGCGCTGAACGTGCCCGGCATCGCCGTGGAACCCACCACCGGCGAAACCCATCTGCGCCACCACATCAGCCCCAACGGCTTCTACCGTGGTCGCCAAGTGCTGAAAAACAAGTCCGAAGCCTGATGGCGGGCCGCCACGGGCCTCGCCGCGGTGTCGCGAACGGGGTCCGGTTGGCCAGTGAGGCACAGGCCCGCATGCTGCATGCGGGCTTTTTTTGTTCTTGGGGTGCACAAAGCGCTCGATCCGGGGTGTTGTCATGATCACCATCGCTGTGGATTGCATGGGCGGGGATGTCGGGCCGGCCGTCACCATGCCTGCCTGCACGGCCTTTCTGGCTGCTCATCCCCAGGCGCAACTTCTGCTCGTGGGCAAGCCCGAGGTGTTTCGCGCCTGGCCCCAACTGCTCAACAACGTGCGTTGCAAGGTGGTGCCGGCCAGCGAGGTCGTGACCATGGAGGATCCGGTGGAGGTGGCGCTTCGCCGCAAGAAGGACTCTTCGATGCGGGTGGCCATCAACCAGGTCAAGGACGGTGCCGCGCAGGCGGCCGTCTCGGCCGGCAACACCGGGGCGCTCATGGCCATCGCCCGCTATGTGTTGAAGACCATGGATGGCATCGATCGCCCGGCCATCGCCACCCAGATGCCCAACGCCCGGGGTGGTGCGACCACGGTGCTGGACTTGGGCGCCAACGTCGATTGTTCGGCCGAGCACCTGCTGCAATTCGCCGTGATGGGCTCGGCTCTGGTGGCGGCGGTCACGGGTCGGCAGGAGCCGACGGTGGGGCTGCTCAACGTGGGTGAAGAAGTCATCAAAGGCAGCGAAGTCATCAAACAAGCCGGTGTTCTGCTGCGAAATGCGTCCAACACCGGCGATCTGAATTTCTTCGGAAACATCGAGGGCGACGACGTTTTCAAAGGCACGACGGACATCGTGGTCTGTGATGGTTTCGTCGGCAACGTGGCGCTCAAGGCCAGCGAGGGCCTGGCTTCGATGATCAGTGGCTTCATCCGGGAAGAATTCTCGAAGAACATTTTTCGAAAAATGGCGGCCATCGTCGCCTATCCGGTTTTAAAGTCGTTTAAAAATCGCGTTGATCACCGTCGGTACAACGGTGCGGCGCTGCTCGGCCTGAAAGGGCTGGTGTTCAAGAGCCACGGATCGGCGGATGCCTTTGCGTTCGAACATGCGCTGAGCCGGGCTTATGATGCGGCCCACAACAAATTGCTGGACAACGTGCGGGAGCGCATCGCCCACGCCAAGCCGCTGATAGCTCCGGAGTCCGTGCCCAGCGAGCTCAAGAGCATTCCGACCCTTTGAAATTTCGCCTCTCACCCGCATGACACGCTACGCCCGCATCACCGGCACTGGCAGCAGCCTGCCGCCTCAGCGCCTGACCAACGCCGACATGGTCGAGCTGCTGGCACCGCGCGGCGTGGAAACGAGCGACGACTGGATCGTCGAACGCACCGGCATCCGGGCGCGTCACTTCGTGGCCGACGGGGTCTATGCCAGTGATCTGGCCGTCGAGGCCTGCCAACAGGCCTTGGCCGCGGCCCAGGTGGCGCCGGGCGACATCGACCTGATCATCGTGGCCACGTCCACGCCGGACATGGTCTTTCCTTCGACCGCGACCATCGTGCAGCGCAAGCTGGGCATCGCCGGGTGCCCGGCCTTCGACGTGCAGGCGGTGTGCACAGGTTTCATCTATGCCCTGACCGTCGCGGATTCATTGATCCGCTCGGGCACCTCGCGCAAGGCCCTGGTGGTCGGTACCGAGATCTTCAGCCGCCTGCTCGATTTCAGCGACCGCACCACCTGCGTGCTGTTTGGCGATGGCGCCGGTGCCGTGGTGCTGGAGGCCTCGGACACGCCGGGCATTCTGGCCACCGACATCCATGCAGACGGCAAGCACACGGGCATTCTGTGTGTGCCGGGCCACGTCTCCGGCGGGCAGATCCTCGGCGACCCACTGCTCAAGATGGATGGCCAGGCGGTCTTCAAGCTGGCAGTGGGCGTGCTGGAAGACACCGCGCGGGCCACGCTCATCAAGGCCGGCAAGACCACGGAAGACATCGACTGGCTGATCCCGCACCAGGCGAACATCCGCATCATGCACAGCACGGCGCGCAAGCTCAAACTGCCGCTGGACAAGGTGGTTGTCACCGTCGACCAGCACGGCAACACCTCGGCGGCCTCCATCCCGTTGGCGCTGGACCACGCGGTGCGACAGGGACAAGTCAAAAAAGGCGACACGCTGATGCTCGAAGGCGTTGGCGGCGGATTCACCTGGGGCTCGGTGCTGCTCGATTTCTGAGCACCGCCTTCTCTGCTTTCGTCTGAACTGAATATCTCCATGAAGAATTTTGCGTTTGTGTTTCCGGGCCAGGGCTCTCAGGCCGTGGGCATGCTCGATGCGTGGGGCGATCACCCCGCCGTTCAGGAGACGCTGAAGGAAGCTTCGGATGCCATGGGTGAAGACCTGGGCAAGCTGATCCACGAAGGCCCGGCCGATGTGCTGGCCATGACCGTGAACACCCAGCCTGTGATGCTGGTGGCGGGCGTGGCGGCCTGGCGCGTCTGGCGCGCCGAAGGTGGCGCTTTGCCCATGGCGGTCGCGGGGCATTCGCTGGGCGAGTATTCCGCGCTGGTGGCTGCGGGGTCCTTGACCCTCGCACAGGCCGCTCCGCTGGTGCGCTTTCGTGCGCAGGCCATGCAGGAGGCGGTGCCACCGGGCACGGGGGCCATGGCGGCCGTGCTGGGCCTGAGCGCCGCGGCCGTGGTGGCGGGTTGCCTGGAGGCACAGTCCAGTTTTGGTGCCGGCAGCGCCGAAGTGGTGGAGGCCGTGAACTACAACGACCCGGTGCAGACCGTCATCGCGGGCAGCAAGGCCGCCGTCGACAAGGCGTGTGAGGTGCTCAAGGCACATGGTGCCAAGCGCACGCTGCCCTTGCCGGTGTCCGCGCCTTTCCACTCGAGCCTGATGAAGCCGGCCGCCGAGAAATTGAAGGAAAAGCTTGCCGCGACGCCGTTTGCGGCGCCGCAGATTCCCGTGATCAACAACATCGATGTTGCGGTGGAGTCCGACCCCGATCGCATCCGCGAAGCCCTGTACCGGCAGGCTTTCGGGCCGGTGCGCTGGGTCGAGTGCGTGGGTGCGATCAAGGCCCGCGGCATCGACACCCTGGTCGAATGCGGGCCGCGCAAGGTGCTGGCCGCGATGGTCAAGCGCGTGGATCCGTCCTTGACCGGTGCGGCCCTGTTCGACCCCGCCACGCTGGCCGAGGTCAAGGCCTTGCTGGCCTGAAGTCTGGAGAACTCCCATGTCTGAAATCAAATTTGCGGGCCAGGTGGCCCTGGTCACGGGCGCCTCGCGGGGCATTGGCGCGGCCATCGCGCAGGAACTGGCGACGCGTGGCCTGATCGTGATCGGTACCGCGACCAGCGACGAAGGCGCGGCGCGCATCGGTGCGGCGCTGTCGGCCGCGCCTGGCGCTGCCACCGGTTGCCGGGGCGCGAAGCTGGATGTGAATGACGCGGCTGCGGCCGAGGCTTTGATCGACGAGATCGTCAAGGCCCACGGCGGTCTGCAGGTGCTGGTGAACAACGCCGGCATCACGCGCGACATGCTGGCCATGCGCCTCAAGGACGACGACTGGGACGCGGTGCTGGACACCAACCTCAAGGCCGTCTTCCGCATGAGCCGCGCCGTCATTCGCCCGATGATGAAGCAGCGCTATGGCCGCATCGTCAGCATCACCAGCGTGGTGGGTGCGTCGGGCAACGCCGGCCAAGCCAACTACGCCGCTGCCAAGGCCGGCGTGGCGGGCATGACGCGCGCCCTGGCGCGCGAACTGGGCAGCCGCAACATCACGGTCAACTGTGTGGCACCGGGTTTCATCGAGACCGACATGACCGCGGCCTTGCCCGAAGAACAGCAAAAAGCCTTGTTGGGCCAGATCCCTCTGGGGCATCTGGGCAAACCCGCCGACATCGCGCACGCAGTGGCTTACCTGAGCAGCCCTCATGCGGCCTATGTCACGGGACAGGAACTGCACGTCAACGGCGGCATGTTCATGTCCTGAGTCCGGAGCATTCACCCCTTTTCCTCGCCGCGTCAGCCGCCCGGCGGGCCACCCGGGATCACTTTCCCGGCACGGCTAAAATGGCGGACTGTATTTCAACCACCCTCAGAGGGACCTATGAGCGATATCGAAGCACGTGTTAAGAAAATCATTGCCGAACAACTCGGTGTGGAAGAGGGACAGGTCACCAACGAAAAGGCCTTCGTGGCCGACCTGGGCGCCGATTCTCTGGACACGGTTGAACTGGTGATGGCGCTGGAAGACGAGTTCGGTATCGAAATCCCCGACGAAGAAGCCGAAAAGATCACCACGGTTCAGAAAGCCATCGACTACGCGTTGGCCAACCAGAAGGCCTGAAGCACAGATGAGCCGTCGCCGCGTCGTCGTGACCGGTCTGGGTTGCATCAGCCCCGTGGGCAACACGGTGGCCGATTCCTGGGCCAACCTCCTGGCCGGACAATCCGGCATTGATTTCATCACGAGGTTCGACGCGTCGAACTTCGCCTGCAAATTTGCAGGAGAGGTCAAGGGGTTCAACCTGGATGAGTACATCACCGCCAAGGAAGCGCGGACGATGGACACCTTCATCCATTACGGCGTGGCTGCGTCGATGCAGGCGGTGGCGGATTCGGGCGTCCTGACGGGTGACCAGCTCAGTGAGGAGCAGGCCACGCGCATCGGTTGCGTGATTGGCTCGGGCATCGGCGGTTTGCCGCTGATCGAGGACACGCACACCGAGCTGACCAACCGCGGTCCACGGCGCATCACTCCCTTCTTCGTGCCGGCCTCGATCATCAACATGATCTCGGGACACGTGTCGATGAAGTTCGGCTTCAAGGGGCCGAACATCGCCATCGTCACGGCCTGCACCACGGGCCTGCATTGCATCGGTGAGGCCGGCCGCATGATCGAGTACGGCGACGCCGACGTGATGATCGCCGGTGGTTCCGAAGCCACCGTGTCGCCGCTGGGCATTGGCGGTTTTGCCGCCATGCGCGCGCTGTCGACCCGCAACGACGATCCCAAGACCGCGTCCCGTCCCTGGGACAAGGACCGCGATGGCTTTGTGCTGGGCGAGGGCGCGGGCGTGATGGTGCTCGAAGAGTACGAGCACGCCAAGGCACGCGGCGCGAAGATCTACGCCGAGTTGGCCGGTTTCGGCATGAGCGCCGATGCGGGTCACATGACGGCGCCCAACATGGACGGCCCACGCCGTGCGATGCTGGGGGCCTTGCGCAACGCGGGGGTCAACGCCGATCAGGTGGATTACCTGAATGCCCACGGCACCTCCACGCCGCTGGGTGACATCAACGAGACGAACGCCATCAAGGCGGCCCTGGGTGACCATGCCAAGAACATGGTGGTCAGCTCGACCAAGTCCATGACCGGCCACCTGCTGGGGGGCGCCGGGGGCATCGAGTCGGTGTTCACCGTGCTGTCGCTGCACCACCAGAAGGTGCCACCGACCATCAACATCTTCAACCAGGACCCGGAGTGTGACCTGGACTACTGCGCCAATACGGCGCGGGACGTGAAGATCGACGTGGCCGTGAAAAACAACTTCGGTTTCGGCGGCACCAACGGAACGCTGGTTTTCCGGCGCGCCTGAACGCTCTGATCGCGCCTATCTTCACGAAGAATCCGCATGCACAACGCCCCATCGGTGATGTTTCCGGTGGGGCGTTGTGGTTTGTATGCCGTCCTGCTCGCGCTTCTGGCCGTGCTGGGTGCCGCTGTCCTGGGCCTGTGGTATGGGCTCGACCCGACCCGCGGTGCTTCCTGGTCGGGCGTGGTGGGGGGCACGCTGTGGTCCATATGGGTGATGGGCGCCCTGTGGACCTGGCGACGGTCTCCCGTGGGGCGGCTGAAATGGAATGCGCTGGAAAGGCGCGATCCCGAAGCGCCGGCAGGTGTCTGGCACTGGTACAGCGAATCGTGCCCCGAGGGCGTGCCGTTGCAGCGCGTGGAGCGGGTGATGGACTGGCAGGGCGCTGTGCTGTTGCGCCTGTGTTCCGCAGACGCGCCCGCGCGCTGGATCTGGGCGGAGCGTGGCCGCAATCCCGCGCTCTGGAACGACCTGCGCCGGGCGCTGATATCCGCCCGCGCATGAGCCGGCGAATGGCCTGGGTTATATTTCCGCGCGCATGACTCTCGAAGACCACACCGCTCCACCACCACCCGACAGCGACGTCATGCTGGTGCAGCGCACGCTCGCGGGGGAGCAGCGTGCCTTCGAGATGCTGGTCATCAAGTACCAGCGCCGCGTGGAGCGGCTGATCGGGCGCATGGTCCGCGATACCGACCTGGTCCAGGACATTGCCCAGGAGACCTTCATCCGGGCGTACCGCGCGCTCGCTCAGTTCCGGGGTGACGCACAGTTCTACACCTGGCTGTACCGCATTGCGGTCAATACGGCCAAAAAACAGCTCATGGAACTCAAGCGCGATCCGCTGGTCTTCCAGTCTCAGATGAAATCCGGGGAAGACGATGAAACTTCCGCTCCGGAACGCGAACTAAATTCGGGAGTGGCCGACACCGAAACGCCCGAAGCGGTGCTGGCCAGCAAGGAAATCGCCGAGGCGGTCAACGCCGCCATGGACGCGCTGCCCGAAGAGTTGCGCATGGCGATCACCCTGCGGGAAATCGAGGGCATGAGCTATGAAGAGATTGCCGCAGCGCTGGAATGCCCCATCGGCACAGTGCGATCCCGGATTTTCCGGGCGCGCGAGGCCATTTCAGGGCGCATCAAGCCGATGCTGGAGCGTCAGACAGGCAAACGCTGGTAGAAGAGGCGGGGCAGGCCATTGAAAGCTTGTCCATCGCCCCGCGAGTAGGGAATTTCAGGAAATTCATCATGAATGCCGCACAAGTCAATTTGAACCTTCGGCCTCAGAAAGAGATCGATCTCGTTGCCCCGGAGCAGGCTTTGTCCGCGCTGGTGGATGGCGAGCTCGATGCCGCATTGCTCGACGGGCTGCTCGCAGCCGATGAAGGCCGCGCGGAGGTGTTCGCGAGTTGGCACACCTACCATGTGATCGGCGATGTGTTGCGTGGCAACCGCGTGGAGGCCACCGCCCAGGCGCCCGGCGACTTTCTGGCCGGTGTGCGTGAACGGCTGCGATCGGAGTTGGCGCCCGTGGGCGAGGGGCGGTTGCTGGTGCAAAACCCGCCCGCAGCGCTGGTGCAGGTGCCTGCGGCCAATGACGCGGTTTTTCGCTGGAAGATGGTGGCAGGGCTGGCCTCGCTGGCGGCCGTCATGGCTGTGAGCTGGACGGTGTTGAGCGGTGCGCCCTCGGGCTCGGGCGGTGCAGCAGGCCCTCAACTGGCCTCGGCTCCGGTGCCAACGCAACAAGCCGCGGCTCCCGTGGCGGTCAGCGCGGCGGCGGCTCCGTCCAACGCGGTGGTGGTGAACACCGGGCAAGGCCCCTTGATCCGCGACGCGCGTCTGGAAGAGTTGTTGGCCGAACACCGCCAGAATGGCGGCATGTCGGCGCTACAGATGCCCACCGGCTTCATCCGCAATGCCACTTACGACGCCGCAGGACGCTGAGGCACCATGGCGCTAGTCCTGACCCTGCCTTTTCGTGGTGATGTGAGCGTGCTGCGGTTTCAACATGGAAGGCCCGTCATCCGGCGCTGGGGTGCGGCTGCGCTTGTCGCCCTGGTTTCGGGCTTCATGGCGCCGGTGCATGCACAGAACGCACCGGCCTCGGCCCATGTGCGAAGCGTCAACGAATGGCTGACGCGCATGCACGAAGCCTCGAACCAGCGCTCCTACATCGGTACCCTGGTGGTGTCCGCAGGGAGCGCCATGTCGGCCTCGAAGATCTGGCATGTGTGCGATGGCTCGCAGCAGATGGAGCGGGTCGATACCCTGACTGGCGCGCCGCGAACGACCATTCGCCGCAACAAGGAGGTCATCACTTTTGTGCCAGAGGCGAAAACCGCGTTCGTCGAGAAACGCGATTCGCTGGGCATGTTCCCCGAGCTGCTGCGCACGCCGAGCAACCTGATCCCGCAGTTCTACAGCGCGCGGGAAGTGGGTGTGCAGCGGGTGGCCGGGCATCTGGCCGACATGGTGGAAATTCTGCCGCGCGACGACCTTCGCTTCGGCTACCGCATCTGGTCCGAGCGCCAGACGGGGCTGGTGGTGAAGCTGCAGACCCTGGGCGAGCAGGGCGCGGTGCTGGAGCAGGTGGCCTTCTCCGAGCTGCAGCTCGATGCCCCGGTGAGCATGGACAAGCTCTCGAAGCTCATGAAAGACACCCGAGGCTATGAGGTCCACAAGCCCACCTTGAAAAAGACCACCGCGGAGGCGGAGGGCTGGCGTCTGAAAGAGCCGGTGCCTGGCTTCACCGCCATGAGCTGTCACACGCGCGAGACGCCCGGAGCCGCGGCGCAAGGTCCTGGCCAGGCCTCCATGCAGTGGGTGTTCTCGGATGGCCTGGCGTCGGTGTCCCTGTTTGTCGAGCCGTTCGATGCGCAGCGCCACACGCAGGAGACCTCCGCCACGGTGGGCGCCACGAATTCGGTCAATCGCCGGGTGGGCGACCATTGGTTGACCGTGATGGGGGAAGCGCCCGCGGCCACCTTGCGCCGATTCGCCATCGCCTTGGAGCGAACCCGGTAGATGCGTCGCCTGGCCGCCCGGAGATGGCCTGCTTCGCGTCGGCGGCCGGCCTTGTTCCCGGCGGCCTTTTGTTTTTCGGCATATCCTCTTTTTTTGCGTACCTGTAAAGGATTTCCATGACGCGCTCCGACACCGTGCGAATCCCGCTCCTGAGCATGCTGACCACGGCCGCGCTGGTGGTGAGCGGCGCTGCAGGCTTGGCGACCTCGTCCACCGCGGCAGCCCAGGTTCCCACTGTGCCACCGGCGGCCAGCGTGCGTGGGCTGCCTGATTTCACGGACCTCGTGGACCTCGTGGGGCCGTCGGTGGTCAACATCCGCACCCTGGAGCGCGCCAGCAAGGAAGGCCCAGGCGGCTCGGCGCCGGACGAGCAGATGCTGGAGTTTTTCCGCCGCTTCGGCATTCCCATTCCTCCCGGCATGACGCCGCGCGGCCCCCGCCAGGAGCGGCCACCGTCCGAAGAGGCGCAACCCCGGGGCGTGGGCTCGGGTTTCATCCTGAGCGCGGACGGTCTCATCATGACGAACGCGCACGTGGTCGATGGCGCCGACGAACTCATCGTCACCCTGCCCGACAAGCGCGAGTTCAAGGCCAAGCTCGTGGGGGCGGACAAACGCACCGACGTGGCCGTGGTGAAGATCGAGGCATCGGGGTTGACGGCCGTCAAGATCGGCGACATCAATCGCCTGCGCGTCGGTGAATGGGTCATGGCCATCGGCTCCCCCTTCGGCCTGGAAAACACGGTCACCGCCGGTATCGTGAGTGCCAAGCAGCGCGACACGGGGGATTTCCTGCCGTTCATCCAGACCGACGTGGCCATCAACCCGGGCAACTCGGGCGGCCCGCTGATCAACATGCGCGGCGAGGTGGTGGGCATCAACAGCCAGATCTACTCGCGCTCGGGTGGTTTCCAGGGCATCTCGTTCGCGATCCCCATCGATGAGGCGGTGCGCGTCTCCGATCAGCTCCGGGCCACCGGGCGCGTGACGCGTGGCCGCATCGGCGTGCAGATCGATCAGGTGAGCAAGGACGTGGCCGAGTCCATCGGCTTGGGCCAGCCCAAGGGGGCGCTGGTGCGCGGGGTGGAGCCGAACTCGCCAGCGGCCAAGGCCGGCGTGGAGCCGGGCGACATCATCGTCAAGTTCGACGGCAAGGAGATCGACAAGTCCGTGGATTTGCCGCGCCTCGTGGGCAACACCAAGCCGGGCAACAAGAGCAGCATGACGGTGTTTCGCCGGGGCAGCCAGCGCGAGCTCTCGATCATCGTGGCCGAGCTCGAACCGGAGCGCCCGGAGGCCAAGGCCGCGGCACCGGAGCCGACCAAGCCTCAGTCCAGCAATGCCCTGCAGGCGCTGGGCCTGAGCCTGGCAGAACTCACTGCGGCCGAGAAGAAGGAACTCACTCTCAAGGGCGGTGTGCGTGTGGCCTCGGCCGAAGGCCCCGCTGCGCGTGCGGGGCTGCGCGAAGGCGACGTGATCGTGGCGATCGCCAACACCGAGACCGCCAGCGTCAAGGAAGTCGAAGCTGCCCTGAGCAAGGTCGAGAAGAGCAAGCCGATCAACGTGCTGTTCCGCCGCGGGGAGTGGGCCCAGTATGCGGTGATCCGCGCAGCACGCTGAGCCGCGTCCTGCGGCCAATAACCCCCTGTCCCGATTGGGATTGGGGGTTATTTTTTTCGGTGGCCGATTCGCCACACGGGGTTTTCCACAGTACGCAGCACCCAAAATTATCTTTTTGTTAGTGAACGCTTACAACACTTGTCGGTCTCATGACTGAATTCGCTAAAATAGCCCCTGTTCTGAACAGATTCCTGTGCCCATGCGCCACGTCGATCCACGATGTGGAAGTGCCGCAGGATGTTCCCAAGTCATCCACAGCTGCCTCACACGTTGTCCCGTTTTCCTGTGAATGAGCTGTGCATAACTTTGACGTTGCTGCGCTGCAACAGGGTAACGGCGGTGGTTCGGAGGTGTGCATTCCAGGCTTTTTGCCTACAATGAAACCCCAACTATCGCAGTTGCCATTGATTGTTGGTTACGGGCGCGTCAGCAGCTGACGCGCCCTTTTTTATGGCCGCCCGTTCCTGTGTGAACCCGCGGTTTTTCTCGTGCCTGAGCCGCTTTCCTGATGAATCACATCCGCAATTTTTCGATCATCGCGCACATCGATCATGGCAAGTCCACGCTCGCTGACCGCATCATTTCCCTGTGCGGGGGGCTGTCCGATCGTGAGATGAGCGAGCAGGTGCTCGACTCGATGGACATCGAGAAGGAGCGCGGCATCACCATCAAGGCGCAGACCGCCGCGCTCAAGTACAAGGCCCGCGACGGTCAGGTCTACAACCTCAATTTGATCGACACCCCGGGCCACGTGGACTTCTCCTACGAGGTGTCTCGTTCGCTCTCGGCTTGCGAAGGCGCGTTGCTGGTGGTCGATGCCAGCCAGGGGGTCGAGGCCCAGACCGTGGCCAATTGCTACACCGCGCTCGACCTGGGTGTGGAGGTGGTGCCGGTGCTCAACAAGATGGACCTGCCCAACGCCGACCCGGAGAACGCCAAGAGCGAGATCGAGGACGTGATCGGCATCGATGCCACCGATGCAATTCCCTGTTCGGCCAAGACCGGCATGGGCGTGGAAGACATTCTGGAAGCGGTGGTCGCGCGCATTCCGGCGCCCAAGGGGCGGCCCGATGCGCCGCTGCGCGCGATGATCGTGGACAGCTGGTACGACGCCTACGTGGGCGTGGTGATGCTGGTGCGCGTGGTCGACGGTCGCCTGCAGAAGGGCGAGCGCTTCAAGATGATGGCGACCAACACCGTCTACAACGCCGACAACCTCGGTGTGTTCACGCCGGCCAACGAGCCGCGCGAGGCCCTGGAAGCGGGAGAGGTGGGGTACATCATCGCCGGCATCAAGGAGCTGCAGGCGGCGAAGGTGGGCGACACCATCACGCTGGAGAAGAAGCTGCCCAACAACGCCGGCCCGGCCACCGAAGCCTTGCCGGGCTTCAAGGAAGTGCAGCCCCAGGTGTTCGCCGGTCTGTACCCGACCGAGGCCAACCAGTACGACGCTTTGCGCGACGCGTTGGAG
The DNA here is from genome assembly GCF_058787875.1 of Hydrogenophaga sp. FW305-3-2-15-A-LB1. NCBI lineage: Bacteria > Pseudomonadati > Pseudomonadota > Betaproteobacteria > Burkholderiales > Comamonadaceae > Hydrogenophaga > Hydrogenophaga sp. FW305-3-2-15-A-LB1. The sequence goes on from NZ_JBYTAE010000068.1 coordinate 24,088, forward strand.
AAGCTCAAGCTCAACGACGCGTCGCTGCACTACGAGCCGGAAGTGTCGCAGGCGCTGGGCTTCGGCTTCCGCTGCGGTTTCCTGGGCCTGCTGCACATGGAGATCGTGCAGGAGCGCCTGGAGCGCGAGTTCGACCAGGACCTGATCACCACCGCGCCCAGCGTGGTCTACCAGGTGGTCAAGCCCGATGGCGAGGTCCTGATGGTGGAGAACCCGTCCAAGATGCCCGACCAGGGCCGGATCGAGGAAATCCGCGAGCCTATCGTCACGGTGCATCTTTATATGCCCCAGGAGTACGTGGGCGCGGTCATGACGCTGGCCAACCAGAAGCGCGGTTTGCAGATCAACATGGCCTACCACGGCAAGCAGGTCATGCTGACCTACGACATGCCGCTGGGTGAGATCGTGCTGGACTTCTTCGACAAGCTGAAATCGGTCAGCCGGGGCTATGCCTCCATGGACTACGAATTCAAGGAGTACCGCGCCTCCGACGTGGTGAAGGTCGACATCCTGCTCAACGGCGAGAAGGTCGACGCCCTGTCCATCATCGTGCACCGCACCCAGGCCCAGTACCGGGGCCGTGCGGTGGCCGCGAAGATGCGTGAGATCATCAGCCGCCAGATGTTCGACGTGGCCATCCAGGCGGCCATCGGAGGCAACGTGATCGCCCGCGAAACCATCAAGGCGCTGCGCAAGAACGTGCTGGCAAAATGCTACGGCGGTGACATCACCCGCAAACGCAAACTCCTCGAAAAACAGAAAGCAGGCAAGAAGCGCATGAAACAGATCGGCTCGGTCGAAGTGCCCCAAGAGGCCTTTCTCGCCATTTTGCAGGTGCAGGACTGATGCCGGCGGCCATGGCATCGATCACCGCGGTGATCCTGGCGGCGTTCGCCGCTTACGCGGTCGCCTGGTACACCGGTGTGGTGGAGGGCAACTTCGCCGTGCTGCTGATGCTGGCAACGGCGGTGACAGGGGTCTACTGGATCGCCGAAAAGCTGATTTTCCTGCCCCGCCGCCGCCGTGCGGCGCAGCAATTGCTGCTCGAGCACAACACGCGCAAGGAGGCGCTGCTCAAGCAAGGCTTCACGCACATCGAAGGCGACGTGGACAACGCGCGGCAGAAGCTGCTGGCCCAGCCCTGGTGGCTGGACTGGACGGCCGGCCTGTTCCCCGTGATCCTGGCAGTCTTCGTCCTGCGTTCCTTTCTGTTCGAGCCCTTCAAGATACCGTCTGGCTCCATGATCCCCACCTTGCGCGTGGGCGATCTCATACTGGTGAACAAATTCCACTACGGAGTGCGCTTGCCGGTCTTCAACACCAAGATCATGGAGAACCACACCCCCCAACGGGGCGATGTGATGGTGTTCCGTTATCCGCCGCAACCCAGCCTGGACTACATCAAGCGGGTGATCGGGGTGCCGGGCGACGAGGTGGCCTACCTGAACAAGCAGCTCACGGTGAATGGCAAGCCGGTGCCGCGCGTGGCGCAGCCCGAGTTCTTCGACAGCGAGACCATGCGCTATGCGCGCCAGTTCCGCGAGACCCTGGACGCGCGCAGCTACAACACCCTCAACGACGACGACCGTCCGGCCTTCATCCAGGGCACCACGGAGTTTCCCTTCAGCAACGCCTGCAGGTACACCGTCGAGGGCGTTACCTGCAAGGTGCCCCAGGGCCACTATTTCATGATGGGTGACAATCGCGACAACTCCCTGGACTCGCGCTACTGGGGCTTCGTGCCGGACGCGAACATCGTGGGCAAGGCCTTTTTTGTCTGGATGAACTTCGGGGACCTCGGCCGCATCGGGTCGTTCGAGTGAGCCTGCTGGTTGGTTTCAAGGGGATGAACACATGAAGCTGAAGCGACAACAACAGGGTTTGACCTTTTTCGGCCTGCTCATCGTCGGTGTCTTGCTGGCGTACACGGGTGTCATCCTCGCGCAGGTGGCCCCCACCTACATCGAATACCTCGCCGTGAAGAAGGCGGTGGACAAGGCTGCCGCTGGCAGCACGGTGGCCGAGGTGCGCAGCATCTTCGACAAGGCGGCGCAGATCGACGACATCCGCGCCGTGGCCGGCAAGGACCTAACGGTGGGCAAGGAGGGGGATCGCGTCGTGGTCTCCTTCGCTTACGCGCGCGAAATCCCCCTGGTGGGGCCGGCGCACCTGGTGATGAAATACGAAGGTCGCTCGAAGTGAAGAACATGACGGACCGGCAGCGTCCCGGCGGGCGCTGGTCCCATTGAGCCCCGAACTGCTGGCGCTGCAGAAGCGCCTTCAACACCCGTTTGCCAACCCGCGCCTGCTCGAGCGCGCGCTGACCCACCGCAGCTTCACCGCCGATCACAACGAACGCCTGGAGTTTCTGGGGGACTCGGTGCTGAGCCTGGCGATTTCCGGCCTGCTGTTCGAGAAGCTCAACCAGCTGCCCGAAGGCGACCTGTCCCGGGTGCGCGCCAACCTGGTCAAGCAGGACACCCTGTTCCAGATCGCTTCCAGCCTGGGGCTTTCGGCCTGCCTGCGCCTGGGCGATGGCGAAAAACGCTCGGGGGGGCACAAGCGACCCTCGATCCTGGCCGATGCCCTGGAGGCCGTGATCGGTGCCGTCTACCTCGACGCGGGCTTCGAAGTCGCCGCGGCGCTGGTGCACCGGCTCTACAGCGGGGTTGAGCTCAGCGCCCAGATGAGTGCGATGGGCAAGGACCCCAAAACCGAATTGCAGGAGTGGCTGCAGGCGCGCAAAATGAAACTCCCGGTCTACCGCGTCGTGGCCACGCTCGGCGAAGCGCACAAGCAGACCTTTGATGTGGAGTGCACCGTGACGGAAACTGGTCGCAGCGAGCGCGGCATTGGCGCTTCCCGCCGTGCGGGCGAGCAGGCCGCCGCCGCGGCCATGTTGCAGCACCTGACCGCCAGCCCGGGCGCCGCCGCCGCGTCCACCGAGTCCCCCGTGGTGAGCCGCACCACCCAGCCTTCCTGATCCATGTCCGCCCCTGCCACCCCCCCTTCCTCCAACCCCGATCTGGACGCCATGCTGGCCAGGGTCCTGGGCAAAGACACGGCCGACGCCGCCGCTCCAACCGGTGATCCGGCGGCGGATGAACCACCAGCGGCGGAACCCGTGGACCCGGCGGAGCAACGCTGTGGTTATGTCGCCATCGTCGGCAAGCCCAATGTGGGCAAGTCCACCTTGCTCAACGCGCTGGTCGGCCAGAAGGTGAGCATCACTTCGCGCAAGGCGCAGACCACGCGCCACCGCATCACCGGCATGCGCACCGTCGGCCCCACGCAGTTCGTGTTCGTGGACACACCCGGTTTCCAGACCCGCCACGGCAACGCGCTCAACCGCGCTCTGAACAAGACCGTGCTGGGCGCGGTGAACGATGTCGACCTGATCCTCTTTGTCGTCGAAGCCGGGCATTTCAACCTGGCCGATGCCAAGGTGCTCTCGCTGTTGCCCGCCAACGTGCCGGTGATGCTGGTGGCGAACAAGTTTGACCTTGTGCACCGCCGCGGTGATCTGGCGCCCTGGCTGCGCTCCATGCAGGAGCGCCATCCGTTCGCCGAGTTCGTGCCCATGTCGGCCAAGGCGCCCAAGGACATCCAGCGCCTGTTCTCGATCTGCGAAAAATACCTGCCGCAGCAACCCTGGATGCACGATCCGGACGACTTGACGGACCGCAGCGAGCGCTTCATGGCGAGCGAGATGGTGCGCGAAAAACTGTTCCGCCTGACCGGCGACGAGTTGCCTTACACCTCCACGGTCATCATCGACAAGTTCGAGGAGGAGGGCACGCTCAAGCGCATCGCCGCCACCATCGTGGTCGAGCGTGAGGGGCACAAGGGCATGGTGATCGGCGAGAAGGGCGAAAAGCTCAAGCGCATCGGCACCGAGGCCCGGCAGGAACTGGAGAAGCTCTGGGATTGCAAGGTGTTCCTGGAGCTCTGGGTGAAGGTGCGCTCGGGTTGGGCGGACGACGACGCTCGCGTGCGCTCGTTCGGCTACGAGTAAGCCAGCGGCTGCTGGACACCCGACCGGCACACGAGGCCACACGGCATGGCCCTGAAACGCTTCTCCGACGAACCCGCTTTCGTGCTGCACCGCTACGACTGGAGCGAGACCAGCCTGGTGCTCGAGGTCTTCACGCGCCACCATGGCCGCATCGCCCTGGTGGCCAAGGGCGTGAAGCGGCCCACCTCCCAGTTCCGCCCCGTGCTGCTGCCGTTGCAGCCCCTGCATGTGTCCTGGAGCGGCGACGCCGAGGTGCGCACGCTGAAGGCAGCGCACTGGCAGGGCGGGCACGTCATGCCCACGGGCGAGGCGCTGATTTCGGGCAGCTATCTGAACGAGCTGCTCATGCGCCTGCTCGCACGCGACGACCCGCACGAGCGCTTGTTCGACCACTTCACCACTGCGGTGCAACTGCTGGCGGAGAAAAGCGATGCGCAACCGCTGATCCTGCGGGCATTTGAACTGCTGTTGTTGCGCGATGTGGGTCTGTTGCCCGACCTGGCCCAGGAGAGCAGCACGCTGACCGACCTGGACCCCTTGCGCCGCTATGTGCTGGTGCCCGAGAGTGGGTTGGTGCCCGCGCAGGACGATGATGGCCAGGCCCTCACCGGCGAGCAGTGGCTGGACCTGCAGGCCGCCATGGACGAACCCGCGCCATTCATTCCCACCTTGCGCGCCTGCGCGGCCTGCCTGCAGGCGGTGCGCGTGCCCCTGCGCAACCTGCTGCACTACCATTGCGGTGTGCGCGTGTTCAAGACCCGCCAGCTGATGCTCGACGTGCAAGCCATGACCCGGCCGCGAACGCCGTCGGATTCGGGCGCCTCCCCAGAGAACTTCCCCACCGCGACCTCACCATGACCGTGGCCTCCCGATCCCCGCATCCGACCACCGCCTTGTCGGTGAACCTCAACAAGGTGGCCCTGGTGCGCAACACCCGCCACCTGGGCATTCCCTCGGTCGCGCGCGCGGCCACGCTGTGCCTGCAGGCCGGCGCGCACGGCATCACCGTGCACCCGCGGCCCGACGAGCGCCACATCCGCACGCACGACGTGCACGAGCTCGCCGAGCTGCTCAAGGCCTGGCCCGACCGCGAATTCAACATCGAAGGCAACCCGTTCCACAACCTCATGGGCTTCGTGCGCGAACTGCGGCCGCAGCAGGTCACCTTCGTGCCCGACAGCGAAGGCCAGTTCACCAGCGACCATGGCTGGGGCTTCCCGGCCGATGCCGAACGCCTGCGCCCGTTGATCGACGAAGCCCGGGCGCTGGGGGTGCGCGTGAGCCTGTTCATGGACGCCGAGCCTGACCAGATGGTCGGTGCCAAGGCGGTGGGCGCCGACCGTGTGGAGCTTTACACGGAGCCCTATGCGGCCGCCTGGCACACGCCGCAGCGCGAGGCGCAATTGCAGCGTTTCCAGGCGGCCGCCCAGGCTGCGCTGGACGCCGGTTTGGGGGTGAACGCCGGGCACGATCTGAACCGCGAAAACCTCACGGCCTTCCTGCGCACGGTGCCGGGGGTGAGCGAGGTGTCCATTGGCCATGCCCTTATCGCGGACGCGCTGGAACTGGGCTACAGCGCCACCATCGCCGACTACCACCGCTGCATCGCCGACGCCTTCGCGCCATGATCTACGGCATCGGCACTGACATCTGCGACATCCGGCGCATCGAGGCCGTGTTGCAGCGCCAGGGCGAGCGCTTCGTGCGCAAGGTGCTGACCGACGCCGAATTCACCGTCTGGCAAAAGCGCAGCGCGCGTTGGCCGCAACGCGGTCTGCGTTACCTGGCCACCCGCTTCTCCGCCAAGGAGGCGTTTTCCAAGGCAGTGGGCATGGGCATGCGCCTGCCCATGACCTGGCGGCGCTGCGAGATCAACAACCTGCCCAGCGGCCAGCCCGTCATCGTCCTGCACGGGGATCTGAAGACCTGGTTCGAGGCACAAGGCCTGCGCGCGCACGTGACCGTGACCGACGAAACCGACTACGCCGCCAGCTTCGTGGTGGTGGAGCGGGACTGACTTTTCCGAAACTGTTTCCATGAACCCTCACGCTCCCCTCATCATCGACGTGGCCGGCCACAGCCTGACCACGGTGGACCGCCAGCGCCTGGCCCATCCCCTGGTCGGCGGCGTCATCCTGTTCGGCCGCAACTGGCAGGATCGGGCCCAGCTCACCGCGCTGTGCCGCCAGATCAAGGCTGTGCGGCACGACCTGCTGATCGCCGTGGACCATGAAGGTGGCCGTGTGCAGCGCTTCTGCACCGACGGTTTCACCCACCTGCCCGCCATGGCCACCTTGGGCCAGATGTGGCTGCGCGGCCCCAAGGCCGGCGAACCCGCTGGCGCGGCGGCCCTGCAGGCGAGCAATGCCGCGACCGCGGCCGGCTTTGTGCTGGGTGCCGAGCTGCGCGCCTGCGGCGTGGACCTTACTTTTGCGCCGGTGCTCGATCTGGATTACGGTGAGAGCTCGGTGATTGGCGACCGCGCCTTCGGTCGCGATCCACGCCTGGTCACGGTGCTGGCGCAAGGCCTGATGCTCGGCCTGCTGCAGAGCGGCATGGGCCATTGCGGCAAACACTTCCCCGGCCATGGTTTCGTCAAGGCCGACTCGCACCTCGCGATCCCGGTGGACCGGCGCAGCCTCAAGGCCATCCTGGCCGAGGACGCCGCGCCCTACGGCTGGCTCTCGGCCAGCCTGCAGGCCGTGATGCCCGCGCACGTGATCTACCCCAAGGTCGACAACCGCCCTGCCGGCTTCTCGTCGCGCTGGCTGCAGGACATCCTGCGGCGCCGCCTCGGCTTTACCGGTGCGATCTTCAGCGACGACCTCAGCATGGCCGCGGCGCGGCAGATCGGTGGCCGTGAAGTGAGCTTCACCGAAGCCGCGCTGGCCGCGCTCACGGCCGGGGGGGACATGGTGCTGCTCTGCAACCAGTCGGTGGTGGACGGTGGCGCCCCGATCGACGAGGCGATCGACGCGCTCTCTCAGGCGGTGCTGGAAAGTCGCTGGCAGCCCAGCGCGGCGAGCGAAGAACGTCGGCTCGCGTTGCTGCCCCGCATGGCCGCCCCCGATTGGGACACGCTGATGGTCAGCGAGCGCTACATGCAGGCGCTGTCGCTGCTGCCGGGCTGATCAGCGGTTCAGGCCCAGCTTGTCCAGCAGGTCCGACACCAGCTCCAGGCGCAACAAAGGGTTGTCCAGCGCCATCAGGCGCTGTTTGAGCTCGGCCGGCGCGGGCAGCAGTTCGGCCCAGCGGTTGGCCACCCAGCCACTGTCATCCCACTGGTAGGGCGGCTGCAGCGGCAACTGCTCCAGGCTGTCCGGGTCGCGCTCCTGCAGGTTCTGCAGCAGGTGCTGCAGGCCGTCCCGGGTGTGGGCCAGGTGTTCCGGCACGGGCACCGCAACCTCCGGCTCGTCGAGTCGCACATCCGCCACCCACAGGCCATGGGGCAGCTGGCTGCGGCGCTGCACGTGGAACCGCTGCAGGCCACGGCAGCGGATCATCATCAGGCCGGGTTGTGGCCGTTCCAGGCTTTCGATCTGCGCCAGCGTGCCCACGGGGTGGAACACCTCTTTCGCAAAACCGTCGCCCCCGGGGGGCGCCTCGGGGTCAAGGCGCCGCACCTCGCTGCCCTCGCTCAGGCAGACCACGCCAAAGGGCGCGCCGGCCTTGTGGCAGCGGCCGATCATGTCGAGGTAACGCACCTCGAAGATGCGCAGAGGAAGCCAGCCACCGGGGTACAGAACCGTCTGCAACGGGAACAGCGGGAGCTGCGACAGCGTGAGCGCCTCGGCAACCCCGGAGGTGGGACTCAATCGTCGACCACCGCGTCGGCGCTCTGGCGCTGCAGCATGGCCAGGGTGTTGGCGATGGTGGCGCGCAGTTCGCGCCGGTCGCAGATGAAGTCCACCGCGCCCTTGGTCTGCAGGAACTCGGCGCGCTGGAAACCTTCGGGCAGCTTCACCCGCACGGTGTTCTCGATCACGCGCGGGCCGGCAAAGCCGATCAGCGCCCGGGGCTCGGCGATCACCACGTCGCCCACGAAGGCAAAGCCCGCGCTCACCCCGCCCATGGTCGGGTCGGTCAGCACGCTGATGTAGGGCAGGCCCTTCTTGGCCAGGCGCGTCAGGGCCGCGTTGGTCTTGGCCATTTGCATGAGCGAGAGCAGGCCTTCCTGCATGCGCGCGCCGCCCGTGGCGGTGAAGCAGATGAAAGGCACCTTTTGCGCGATGGCTTCTTCGACGCCGCGCACGAAGCGCTCGCCGACCACCGAGCCCATGGAGCCGCCCATGAAGTCGAATTCAAAACACGCGACCACCAGGCTGACACCGTGCACCGCGCCGCCCATGACCACCAGCGCGTCGGTCTCGCCGGTGGTTTCCAGCGCGTCTTTCAGGCGCTCCGGGTACTTGCGGCTGTCCTTGAACTTGAGCGCGTCCACCGGCAGCACTTCCTGGGCGATTTCGTAGCGGCCTTCAGCGTCCAGGAACGCATTGAGGCGCGCGCGCGCACCGATGCGGTGGTGGTGGCTGCAATGCGGGCAGACGTTCTGGTTCTTTTCCAGATCGTTCTTGTAGAGCACGGCTTCGCAGCTCGGGCACTTGATCCACAGGCCCTCGGGCACGCTGCGGCGCTCGGTCGGGTCGGTGGGGGTGATCTTGGGGGGGAGCAGTTTTTCGAGCCAGGACATGTTTCTCTCCTTGCGGGGGACAAAGGGAATTAAACCATGGGAGAGGTTGGGCGCGGGCCAGCCGCCGGGCCGCCCCCAAGGCAGGCCCAGCCCCCTTGGGGGGCAGCGACCCGCGCAGCGGTGGAGCGTGGGGGCCTGGTTATGCGTCGAGCGCTTTCCGGATGGTGCGAAGGAACTGGATGGCCACCGCCACCACCTTTTCGTGGGGTTCGTTCTCCAGCAACTGGATGATCTTGCTGCCAATGACCACCGCGTCGGCGGTCTGGCCGATGGCGCGCGCCGTTTCGGCATCGCGGATGCCGAAGCCCACACCCACCGGCACGCTCACGTGCGCGCGGATGCGGGGCAGCATGGCCTCGACCTGGCCGATGTCCAGCGTGCCGGCGCCGGTGACGCCCTTGAGCGACACGTAGTACACATAGCCGCTGGCCACGCGCGCCACCTGCGCCATGCGCTCGTCGGTGGAGGTGGGGGCCAGCAGGAAGATCAAGTCCATGCCGTGCTCGCGCAGCGAGGCGGCGAATTCCTCGCATTCCTCGGGCGGGTAGTCGACGATCAGCACGCCGTCCACGCCCGCCTGGCTGGCATCGCGCACGAAGGCGCCCGCGCCATGCTTCTGGTCGTAGCGCTCCACCGGGTTGGCGTAGCCCATGAGCACCACCGGCGTGGTGTGGTTGCGCTCGCGGAAACTGCGCACCATGGCGAGCACCTGGGTCATGCCGATGCCCAGCGCCAGCGCGCGATCGCCGGCTTTCTGGATCACGGGGCCGTCGGCCGACGGGTCGGAGAACGGCACGCCGAGCTCGATGATGTCGGCGCCGGCCTCGGCCATACCGTGCATCAGGTCCGGCGTGATGTCGGCGAACGGAAAACCGGCCGTGACGTAGGGAATCAAGGCCTTGCGGCCCTGGGACTTGAGCTGGGAGAGGGTGTTTTCGATGCGGCTCATTTGGCGTTGCCCCCCTTCACGGTGAGCCCGCGCATGGAAGGTCTGTCGTAAAAATCGACGCCCGAGAGGTCGGCCACGGTGCCGATGTCCTTGTCGCCCCGGCCCGAGAGGTTGACCAGGATGGACTGGTCGGGCTTCATGGTCTTGGCCAGCTTGAGGGCGTAGGCCACGGCGTGGCTGGACTCCAGCGCGGGGATGATGCCCTCGGTGCGGCAGAGGTGGTGGAAGGCTTCGAGCGCTTCGGTGTCGGTGATGCCCACGTACTCGGCGCGGCCGACGTCCTTCAGGAAGGCGTGCTCCGGCCCCACGCCGGGGTAGTCCAGGCCCGCGCTGATGCTGTGGGTTTCGGTCACCTGGCCGTTGTCGTCCTGCAGCACGTAGGTGCGGTTGCCGTGCAGCACACCCGGGCTGCCTTTCTGCAGCGAGGCCGAATGTTTGCCACTCTCCAGGCCTTCGCCAGCGGCTTCCACGCCGATCAGGCGGGTGGCTTCATAGGGGATGTAGGGGTGGAAGATGCCCATGGCATTGCTGCCGCCGCCCACGCAGGCGATCACCGCGTCGGGCTGTTCGCTGCGGCATCCGGCGGCGGCCAGCATCTCGGGCACCTGCACCAGGCACTCCTTGCCGATCACGCTCTGGAAGTCGCGCACCATCATCGGGTAGGGGTGCGGGCCGGCCACGGTGCCGATGATGTAGAAGGTGTTGTCGACGTTGGCGACCCAGTCGCGCATGGCCTCGTTCAGCGCATCCTTGAGCGTCTTGCTGCCCGACTCCACCGGCACCACGGTGGCGCCCAGCAGTTTCATGCGGTAGACGTTGGGGCTCTGGCGTTTCACGTCTTCGCTGCCCATGTAGACCACGCACTCCAGGCCGTAGCGCGCGCAGATGGTCGCGGTGGCCACGCCGTGCTGGCCGGCCCCGGTTTCGGCGATGACGCGCGGCTTGCCCATGCGACGCGCCAGCATGGCCTGGCCGATGGTGTTGTTCACCTTGTGCGCGCCGGTGTGGTTGAGGTCTTCGCGCTTGAGGAAGATCTGCGCGCCGCCGGCCTCTCGGCTCATGCGCGCGGCGTGGTAGACCGGGCTGGGGCGGCCCACGAAATGGGCCAGCTCGCTCTCGAACTCGGCCAGGAACTCGGGGTCGTGCTGGTATTTCGCGTACGCGGCCTTGAGTTCGTTGATCGCGTGGGTGAGCGTCTCGCTCACGAAGCTGCCGCCGTAGATGCCGAAATGGCCGCGGGCGTCGGGTTGTTGGTAGGTCGTCTGCATGGGGTGTCTCGGTGGGACTGCCAGCCTGACCCCATGAAAGGGGTCAGGTCGAGCAGGGGGTCTGCGCATCGGCCGCCCGCACGGCGGCCACGAAGGCGAGCATCTTGTCGGGGTCCTTGATGCCTTTGGCGGCTTCGACCCCGGAGCTCACGTCAACGGCCCAGGGCCGCACGCGCGTGATGCCATCGGTCACGTTTGCAGGCGTGAGTCCACCAGACAAAACGAGGCGAGAGCTGGCGTTTAGAAGTGGATGTGACCAAGGGAAGGCTGTCCAGTCGAAGGATTGACCACCACCGCCATAGCCCTCGACGAGCGCGTCGAGCAGGATGGCCTGGGCGGCCGAGTGGTCCGAGGCGTATTTTAGAAGATCGAAGCCGGCCCCGGCGGGGCCGGTGGGAATGCGCGCCGCGCGCAGGTAGGGCCGGCCGGCGGCCTGGCACTCGGCGGGCGTCTCATCGCCGTGGAACTGCAGCAGGGCCTGGGGCACGGCGTCGCAGCCCTGGCGGATCTGGTCAGGGGTGGCGTTGACGAACAGCAGCACCGGTGTGACGAAGGGTGGCAGGCGGCGAGCGAGTTCGCCGGCGCGCCGCGCCGTCACATGGCGAGGGCTCTGGGCGTACAGCACGAAGCCAATGGCGTCGGCGCCAGCGCGCACGGCCGTGTCCACGTCCGCCTCGCGGGTGAGGCCGCAAATCTTGATGCGCGTGCGGTGGTGGGGTGTCATGGCAGCCAGTCGAAAGCGGGTGTGCCCTCGGGCAGACCCAGCCCGGCATCGTAGACCGGTCCGAGAAAGTACAGGCCGTCAGGGGAAAAGGTCGGGGCGGCGGCGTCGCGGCTGCGGGCCTGCAGCACCTCGGCCATCCAGGAGGGAGGACGGTTGCCGCTGCCAATGGCGATCAGGCAACCCATGATGTTGCGGATCATGTGGTGCAGGAAGGCCGAGGCCTCGAACTCGAAGCGCCAGTAGCTTCCGCGGCGCGCTATGTCCATCCTCATCAGATCCTTGACGGGCGAGTGGGCCTGGCACTGTGCCGCTCGGAACGAGGTGAAATCGTGTTCGCCCAGCAGGGCTTGCGCCGCCTGCACCATGGGATCCAGCGCAAGCGGGCGAAACACCCAGCCGACCTGGCCAGCGTCCACGCTCGGGCGCACCGGCGATTCGAGCAACACATAGGCATAGCGGCGCGAGCGGGCGCTGGCCCGGGCGTGGAAGCTCTGGGGCACGTGCCGCGCCCACTGCACGGCGATGTTGTCGGGCAGAAAGCTGTTGGTGCCACGGACCCAGGCGTTCTCGGGCCGGTCGAGTGGCGTATCGAAATGCACCACCTGCATCAAGCCGTGCACCCCCGCATCGGTGCGGCCCGCGCAGAGCGTTTTCACCGTGTCGTCCTGGGCGCTGAAGCGCGTTAGCGCCTGCTCGAGATGGTCTTGCACGGTGCGTCCGCCCGGCTGGCTTTGCCAGCCGTCGTAGGCGCGACCGTTGTAGCTCACGCCCAGTGCGACGCGGGTGCGGCTGGGCTCCTGGGGCGGTGGGAGCAAAAGCGAAAACCGAGGGCGCGTCAGGCCAGATCGGCCAGGAAAGTCCCTGCCTTGGCCTTGAGCGAACCCGAGGCTTCGGCCAGCACTTCCTCCGCCAGCGAACGCGCACCCTCGAAGTCGCCAATGGCGCGGAATTCCTCCGCCAGCGACAGCTTGGTCTCCAGCGGATTTTCTTCCGTCAGGCGGCCGGCCGAGGTGGCGTCGTCTTCCACGGGCGGCGCGCTCAGATCGAGGTTGAGGTGGTTCAGGTCGAACGACAGCATGTCGGCCGCCGCCGGGGGCGGGGTCTGGGGG
>NZ_JBYTAE010000069.1:0-36449 GCF_058787875.1 Hydrogenophaga sp. FW305-3-2-15-A-LB1
CATGGGGGCAGCGGTGGGTGGGGTCTACGGCGCGGCCAGTGCGGCCACCGTTGATGCCAACAACCGGCAGTTGCATCCCACGGAAGCCAAACTCATCAAGGAGAACGCGCGCCGATTCGCCCAAAAACTCTACGGCACTGATCAGCCGAGCAGCGAGCAAGTCGAAGCAGCACGAGCCATGCTCACCAACACCGCACAGAACGCCTTGGACAACAACTGGGGTTTTGAAGTGCCGTACTTCGAAGTGGCTGATGCGTTCTTGCAGCAGCTCAAGATCGAATACCAGCAGCAGAACGGCACGCTCACCCTACCCGGAACCGGTGGACAACCCGGAGGGGCTCAACAGTTGTTCTGCGCCGATGCGGCGCAAAAGAATCAGGCGTGGATCAACCAAGGGCTGGCTGACCCGGCCATCATCGGGTTGGTCGTGAAAACGCCGATCAAACCTCAAACCAATCCGGATGCGCTGGACCTGAGTCGCGATCGTTTGACGGGCCTGCCTCTGGACGACCAGGGACGCTACACCGTGCGCGTGGATGTGGGCAAAGCACAGGCATGCGCGTGAAGATGGATTGCCTGGATGTATCGAGCCGTTCATTGAGTTCGTGCTGCGACTGCCCGATGGGACGCGCTACCCGGAAGGCAACCCGGTTGATTTGATCGAGTGGATACCGGGGTGCCAAGTAGATTTGGTGAACCTGGGCATCGGAACTCAGTGGTATCGGCTGGATGTGGAGAGCGGCATAGCTACCGAGATCACGCCGAAGGGCCATCGACCATGGTGATCAAGTCGCCGGCCGGCGCATCCTTGGCCAGACGGTGAAAATCCGAAGCGACCAGGATGCCACCCTTGTGGGCTCCAGCGTCATCGGCGACCAGGGCGTGGACATCTCGGCCGTGGGCGACGTGAGCATCCAGGCCGCACAGACCCGCTTCAGCCAGAGCGATTTCAAGGAGGTGGAGACCAGCGGCCTCTCCTTCGGAGACGGCAGCGTCTCCTGCGGCAGCCAGGACCGGAGCAAGGACCAGCAAAGCCAGGGCATGGGCGCGGCGGCCAGCACCGTGGGGGCGATCACCGGCAACGTGAGCATCACGGTCGCGGCCGGCGGGCAGAGCACGCTGGTGGTTGCTCAGCGGGATATCAACAACCGGGGCGGTTCGATCTCGTCAAGCCGCCTCAGACACCTGCCGAACCCCCACCGGCACCTCCGCCCCCAACGACTGCAACAACGCCAACCCCAGCGGCCATGCCCCATGGCCCGAGTCCACGTTGATGTGTCCCGCGTCGTTGAGCCGCACGAATTCGCTGCCCCAGGCCCGGGCATACGCGCCGGCCGTGCGCACCGGGCAATACGGGTCGTTGTTGCTGGCCACGAGGATGCTGCGGTACGGCAGGCGCTGGTAGGGCACGGGCGCGAAGTCGGCGAGCACGCCTCGGCGCTCCGGGTCGGCCGGGGCCACGAGCAGCGCGCCCTGGATGCGCTGCGCGATCTTGGGCGGCAGGTGGGTGGTGGTGATGCAGCCCAGGCTGTGCGCGACCACGACCACCGGGCCGGGCGCGCGTTCGATGGTTTCGCTCAGCCGCGCCACCCACGACTGGCGCACCGGCGCCACCCAGTCGTCCTGCTCCACCCGCAGCACCGAGGGCAGGCTGTCGGACCACAGCGTCTGCCAGTGGCCCGGGCCGGAGTTGCGCCAGCCGGGAATGATGATGACGGTGGGTGAGGACGACATGCGGCGAACCCTCAGCGGTTGGGCTGCGGGGTGAGGCGCAGGTAGGGCCGCACGGCCTTGAAGCCCTTGGGGAAGCGTTGTGCGATCTCGGCCGGGTCTTGCAGGCTGGGCACGATCACCACATCGTCGCCGTCTTTCCAGTTGGCGGGCGTGGCCACCTTGTGGCTGTCGGTGAGTTGCAGCGAGTCGATGACGCGCAGGATCTCGTCGAAGTTGCGGCCGGTGCTGGCGGGGTAGGTCAGCGTGGTGCGGATCACTTTCTTGGGGTCGATGATGAACACGCTGCGCACGGTGGCGGTGGCCGATGCGTTGGGGTGGATCATGTCGTAGAGCGTGGCGACTTTCTTGTCCGCATCGGCGAGGATGGGAAAGTTCACCGTGGTGTTCTGGGTCTCGTTGATGTCGAGCACCCATTTGCCGTGCGAGTCCAGCGGGTCGACGCTGACGGCGATGGGTTTGACGTTGCGCTTGGCGAATTCGCCCGAGAGCGCGGCGGTCTTGCCGAGTTCGGTGGTGCACACGGGTGTGAAGTCGGCCGGGTGCGAGAAGAGCACGACCCAGCTGTCGCCCGCCCAGTCGTGGAAGTGGATGGGGCCGGCGGTGGAGTCTTGCGTGAAGTCGGGAGCGGTGTCGCCGAGTCGAAGGGTGGTGTTGCTCATGAGAAGGCTCCTGGTTGTTCAAATGCAAAACTGCATTCTGTTGACGCCGTCCAAATAACCAAACGACTATGAAGTAGTTTGTTTATGGCTTGTGGGCATATGGGTGCGCATAGACGCTGAGCGCATGAGCTAAGTCCGAATGCGTCGTTGTGTGGGTGGCGGAGCGCGCGGACACTGGCCCGCATGGCTGCTGTTGCGACGTTCGATGCCGACGGTCTCTGGTTGTCCACTTCGGTGTGCGAAGGCGCTGCCTGCCCGGCCGCCGCGTCGGTGGGCGTGCGCTGGGGGCGCTGGGTGGACGGGCCCGAGCCGGGCGATGCCGTGGTGGATCATGCGAAAGCGCTGGTCGAGTTGCGGCGACAACTCGGCGCGCACGTGTCGGAGCGCGTGCGCTTCAGCCACCCGGGTTACGACGGCGCGCACCCGCGCCCTCAGGAACTCACCAGCGAGGACGCCGTGGCCTGCGTCTTCCTGAAGGGCACGGCGCTGCTGAGCGTGCGCACCTCGGCCGGCTTCACCGGTGTGTTGTGCGAGGCTGGGGACTGGGTGTGGCTGCCGGCGGGCGTGCCGCATGTGTTCGACGCGGGCGAGTCGCCCGACGTGGTCTTCCTGCGGCTGAGCGCGGGCCGGCGCGGCTGGTTTCCGCTGCACACCGGCCGCTCGTTGCCACCGAGCCTGCCGCCGATGGAGGCCTTCGTCGAACACCTGCTGCACGAGCTGGGCGAGGACATCGAAGGCAGCGAGGCATGAGCCGGCGCCAGCTGCGGCTGGGCGCGTTCATGCGCCCCGTCAGCATTCACACCGGTGCCTGGCGCTACCCCGGCGCCTGGGCCGACGCGAACTTCAACTTCGAGCGGTTGAAGTACCTCATCAAGCGCCTGGAGGCCGCGCGCTTCGACGCCTTCTTCATGGCCGATCACCTGGCCGTGCTGAACATGCCGATCGAGGCCCTGCAGCGCAGCCACACGGTGACATCGTTCGAGCCCTTCACGCTGCTCTCGGCCCTGGCGCAGCACACGCGCCACATCGGGCTGGTGGCCACGGCGTCCACCACGTTCGAGGAACCGTTTCACATCGCGCGCCGTTTCGCGTCGCTGGACCACCTGAGCCACGGCCGCGCGGGCTGGAACATCGTGACCACCAGCAACCCGGACGCGGCGCGCAACTTCGGTCTTGAAGATCACATGGAGCACGACCAGCGCTACGTGCGCGCCCGCGAGTTCCACGACGTGGTCACCGGCCTGTGGGACAGCTGGGCCGACGACGCGTTCGTCCGCGATGCGCAGAGTGGTCGCTTCTTCGACCCCGAGCGCCTGCACGTGCTCAACCACAAGGGGCCGTATTTCTCGGTGCGCGGCCCGCTGCACATCGCGCGGCCGGTGCAGGGCTGGCCGGTGATCGTGCAGGCCGGCGCCTCGGAAGCTGGGCGCCAGCTCGCGGCCGAAACGGCCGAGGTGGTGTTCTCCGCCCCGGGCACGCTGGACAACGCGCGGCACTTCTATGCGGACGTGAAAGGCCGCATGGAAAAGATCGGCCGCGACCGCGACCACCTCAAGGTGCTGCCCGGCGCCTTCGTGGTGGTGGCCGATTCCGTGGCCGAGGCGAAAGCGATCCGCGCGCGGCTCGACGGCCTGGTGCACACCGACAGCGCGATCGCCTCGTTGTCCATCGCGCTGGGCCACGATGTCTCGGGTTTCGATCTGGACGCACCGCTGCCCGAGGTGCCGCCCACCAACGCGAGCCAGAGCACGCGCGAGCGCACCATCGAGCTGGCCCGGCGCGAGAACCTCACGGTGCGCCAGCTGGCCCAGCGGCTGGGCGGCTACGCTGGCCTGGCCTTCGTGGGCACGGCGCAGACCATTGCCGACGAGATGCAGGAATGGCTGGACACCGAGGGCAGCGACGGCTTCAACGTGATGTTCCCCTGGCTGCCCGGCGGGCTGGACGCCTTCGTGGACCACGTGGTGCCCGAGCTGCAGCGGCGCGGCCTGCTGCGCCGCGAGTACGAAGGCAGCACCCTGCGCGAGAACCTGGGCCTGCCCCGGCCCGACAACCGCTTCTTCCCATCGCCGTCGAACGCATAAGCAATCGCGAAAACCTTCTTTGCGCACCGAGGGGCCGGCCTCGCATGATGGCCGGTTTAACCCAAGAAGCCGAGGATTGTTCGTGAGCGTTGACCGCACCTATTTCGAGGATGGAAGAATCGAGCTGACCCACTACGGATCAGCGGCCTGGAAGATCACCGACGGCAAACACACCGTCTTGCTGGACCCGTACTTCACCCGCCTGCGCTACAGTGGCAACCGCTTCGGCATGCTGCCCGCGAACGCCGCGCCGGGCGACGAGCGCCCCGCCTACAGCTTCGACGAGATCGTGCCCAGCGACACCGAGACCATCGACCGGCACATCCACGAAGCCACGCACATCCTGCTGTCGCATGCGCACTTCAACCATTGCATGGACATGCCGCACATCGCGAAGAAAACCGGCGCGCACGTGGTCGGCTCCTACAGCGCCACCAACATCGCCCGCGCCTACGGCGTGGCCGAACCGCAGCTGGTGCCGGTGCGCGGTGGCGAGGACTACGACTTCGGCGAGCTCTCGATCCGCGTCATTCCCAGCCTGCATTCCGCCCTGTGCGACAAGTGCTATTTCGACGCCGGCATCGTGCCCGAGGGCCTGCAGGGGCCGCTGCCGCTGAAGGCGTTTTCCGAAGGCGGCACCTTCGGCTACCTGGTGCGCTTCCGGCACCACGAGATCCTGATGTTCGGCTCCATGAACTACATCGAGCGCGAGGTGCAGGGCCTCACACCGTCCATCGTGCTGGTGCCCTCGGCCCGGCCGCGTCTGCAGATCTTCCGCTACACCGAGCGCCTGCTGCGCGCCACCGGCCTGCCCAAGGTGGTGGTGGCCACGCACTGGGACGTGCAGACCTTCCCCTACGGCGCGGACCAGAGCAGCGCGCTGGCGCACGCCGAGATCTTCCAGGAAGAGGTGCGCCGGGTGGCACCCGCGGCGGCGCAGGTGCTGCCCCGGCATTTCGAGACCTTCTCGGTGCTGCCGGGCGGCCAGGTGGTCCGGCGTTGACGGTCAGTCGCTGAGTTTCACGTTCTTCCAGAGCTGTACTTCCTGCACCACCACGGCCTGCGCGTCGTCGGCGGTGCCGGGCAGCGCGTCCAGGCCCAGGTCCACCAGCTTCTTCTGGATCTCGGCCGAGGCCAGGGCCTGCTGCAGCGCGGCGTTGAGCTTGTTCACCACGGGGGTGGGCGTGGCCGCGGGCACGACCACGGCGTACCAGGGCAGCACGCGGAACCCGGCGACGCCCGCTTCTTCGACCGTGGGCAGGGTCTCCCAGCCGCGCAGGCGCTTGGTGCCGGTGGTGGCCAGTGGCACCAGGGCGCCCGTGTCCACGTGCTGGCGCGCGATCAGCGGGCTCACGAAGGCCACCGGCACCCGGCCCGCGAGCAGGTCGGGAATGAACTCGCCCGTGCCCTTGTAGGGCACGTGCACCATGTCGATGTTCGCGGTGTTCTTGAGCAGCTCGCCCGCCAGGTAGGGTGAGGTGCCCTTGCCACCCGAGGGGAAAGACAGCTTGCCCGGGTTCGCCTTGGCGTGGGCCACCAGCTGCGCGATGGTCTTGATGTTCAGCGACGGGTGGGCCACGGCCACCACCGGGCCCTGCGCCACCATGCCGACCGCGCGGAAGTCGCCGATCTTGTAAGGCGCGTTGTCGAAGATCACGGTGTTGATCGACAGCGCGGAGCCGGGAAGGGCGATGGTGTAGCCGTCCGCCGCGGCGCGGGCGGTGTGGCCGGTGCCGATGTTGCCGGCGGCGCCCGGCTTGTTCTCGATCACCACCGGCACGGCGAGCGCCTTGGCCAGCTCCGGCCCGAGGGCGCGGGCGATCGTGTCGTTCGGCCCGCCGGGCGGGTAGGGCACCACCAGGGTGATGGGTTTGGTGGGGTAGGCCGGCGTCTGCGCCAGGGCGGGGGCCACCGCGGCGACCAGGGAAACCAGCGAGAGGGCGGTGACTTGGAGCACCTTCGAGTTCATGCAAACATCCTTGGGTTGAAAGGCCGTCGAATGACGGCGAACCCGGCAGCGTAGGCAGGCGCCCGCATCCGCGCCAATGCGCTTTTCGCAGATCGATACTCGGTCTTCGCCAGGGGCATGGCTTCCTGCGCACAATGGAGGCCGATCCCACCCATGGAGAGCACACACGATGACGTGGTCCGCCCGCACCTACTCGGCCTTTGAACAAGAGCGCACGCGCCCGGTGCGCGACCTGGTGGCCGCCTTGCCGGCGCGCGGCGTGCAGGTCGCGATCGACCTGGGCTGCGGCCCGGGCAATTCCACCCAGGTGCTGGCCGACCGGTTTCCGCAGGCCCGGGTGACGGGCCTGGACAGCTCCGACGACATGCTGGCCGCGGCGCGCGAGCGCCTGCCCGGCATCCGCTTCGAACTCGCCGACATCGAGGCCTGGAACCCGGTCGAGTCGTTCGACGTGATCCTGGCCAACGCCTCGCTGCAATGGCTGCCCGACCACGCCACGCTCTACCCGCGCCTGCTGAGCCGGCTGGCGCCCGGCGGCAGCCTGGCCGTGCAGACGCCCGACAACCTTGAAGAGCCGGCGCACCGCCTCGCGCGCGAGGTCGCGGCGCAAGGGCCCTGGGCGAGCAAGATCGGGAGCGTGAAGCACCCCGCGCGGCACGACGCCGCGTTCTATTACCAGTTGCTCAAGCCGCGCTGCGCGGCGGTCGATGTCTGGCGCACCACCTACTTCCACCCGCTCTCGGGCGGCCCCGAGGCGGTGGTGGAGTGGTTCAAGGGCTCGGCCCTGCGGCCCTACCTGGCGCCGCTGGACGGCGGCGAGAAAGCGGCCTTCCTCGCCCGCTACCTCGCCGCCATCACCCAGGCCTATCCCGCGCTGGCCGATGGCACGGTGCTGCTGCCTTTCCCCCGGCTGTTCATCGTCGCTAGCCGCTGAGGCTTCGGGCTACCGCCGCCGGCCCGAGCTGAGCCGCCGCACCACCGCGATGAAGCGGTCCACCTCTTCGCAGGTGTTGTAGAACGCCAGCGAGGGCCGCACCGTGGCCTCCACGCCGAAGCGCCGCAGGATGGGTTGCGCGCAGTGGTGGCCCGAACGCACCGCGATGCCTTCCTCGTTCAGCGCCTGGCCCACTTCCTCCGTGCTGTGGCCCTGCAGCACGAAGGACAGCACGCTGGCCTTGTCCCGCGCGGTGCCGATCAGGCGCACGCCCGGAATGGGTTGCAGGTGGTGCGTGGCGTAGGCCAGCAGGTCGTGCTCGTAGCGCGCGATGTTCTCCAGCCCGATGCGCTGCACGTAGTCG
The DNA here is from genome assembly GCF_058787875.1 of Hydrogenophaga sp. FW305-3-2-15-A-LB1. Lineage (NCBI taxonomy): Bacteria > Pseudomonadati > Pseudomonadota > Betaproteobacteria > Burkholderiales > Comamonadaceae > Hydrogenophaga > Hydrogenophaga sp. FW305-3-2-15-A-LB1. The sequence continues at coordinate 7,745 of NZ_JBYTAE010000069.1, forward strand.
ATCGCCGCGCCCAGGCCCACCGCGTCGGCGATGTTGCCGGTGCCGGCCTCGAACTTGTTGGGCGGCGGCTGGAACACGGTGCGCTCGAAGGTGACGTCCGCGATCATGTTGCCGCCGCCTTGCCAGGGCGGCATGTCGTCCAGCAGTTCGCGCTTGCCGTAGACCACGCCGATGCCGGTCGGGCCGAACACCTTGTGGCCGGAGAACACGAAGAAGTCGGCGTCGATCGCCTGCACGTCCACGCGCAGGTGGCTCACCGACTGCGCGCCGTCCACCAGCGCTTTCGCGCCCGCGCGGTGCGCCAGCGCCACGATCTCCCGCACCGGCACCACCGTGCCCAGCGCGTTCGAGACCTGGGTGACGGCCACGATCTTCGTGCGGCTGTTGAGCAGCTTCTGGTACTCGTCCAGCCGCACCTGGCCGCTGTCGTCCACCGGGATCACGCGGATCACCGCGCCCTTCTCGGCAGCGAGCTGCTGCCAGGGCACGATGTTGGCGTGGTGCTCCAGGTGCGAGACGATGATCTCGTCGCCTGCGCCCACGTTTTTCGCGCCCCAGGTTTTCGCCACCAGGTTGATGGCCTCGGTGGCGCCGCGCACGAAGATGATTTCCTCCACCGACGACGCGCCCAGGAAGGCGCGCACCTTCTCGCGCGCGCTCTCGTAGGCGTCGGTCGCGCGGGCCGCCAGCGCGTGCGCGGCGCGGTGGATGTTGGAGTTCTCGTGCTCGTAGAAGTGGGCGATGCGGTCGATCACCGACTGCGGCTTGTGCGTGGTGGCCGCGTTGTCGAACCACACCAGCTGCCGGCCGTTCACGCGCTCCTGCAGGATGGGGAAGTCACGCCGCACCGCGTTCACGTCGAACGGCGGGTGGCGCGCCGCGTCGGCCTGCGGCGCCTGGGTGGCGAAGCCTTGCGGCGTCTGCAGGCCCTGCGTGAAGTAGAACGCGCCCGCCGTGTCGGTGGGGGCGTTGCCTGGTGCCGCGCTGTGGCGCTGTGGCGTGGCGAGCAGCTCGCGCAGGTCGTCCGCGCCCGGCAGGCCGAAGGACTGCGCGGTCACGCGGTCCGAGGGCGGCACGCCCAGGGCCTGCGTGCCCACGCGGCCGTCGAGTGCGGGCGGCACGATCGCGACGTGGTCGGGCAGGCCGTTGGGCGCGATCGAGTGCGGCACCAGCGAAGGCGCGGACGCGCCCAGCGAGAGCACGCTCTGTGGCGAGGTGGGCGCCAGGTTCGCGCCGGGCGCCAGCGTGCCGGGCAGCTGCGGGCCCTGGGCCAAAGGCCCGAGCGAGCTGCCGCCAGGCAACACGTTCACCGGTGCCGGCACGCCACCCAATGGGGTGGTGGGCAGCGTGGGCGGCGAGCCGGGCAGGGCGGCGAAGAACGCGCCCGCGAGCTGGTTCAGCGCCGCCAGGTCGGGCAGGCCGGCCGGCGGCCGCTCACTTGTAGGTGTCTGGATAGTCATGGAACTTGCCCACTTCAACGTCTTCCAGCACGGCCAGTGCGTCCTCGGTCTGCACCGCGAGCGAGCAGTACAGCGAGATCAGGTACGAGGCGATGGCGCTGCGGTTGATGCCCATGAAGCGCACCGACAGGCCCGGGCTCTGCTCGCCGGCCAGACCCGGCTGGTACAGGCCCACCACGCCCTGGCGCTTGTCGCCCACGCGCAGCAGCAGGATCTTGGTCTTGCCATCGGCCACGGGCACCTTGTCGCTCGGAATCAGCGGGATGCCGCGCCAGGTGAGGAACTGCGAGCCGAACAGGCTCACGGTGGGCGGCGGCACGCCCCGGCGCGTGCACTCGCGGCCGAAGGCGGCGATGGCCAGCGGGTGCGTGAGGAAGAAGGCCGGCTCCTTCCACACCTTGGTGAGCAGTTCGTCCAGGTCGTCCGGCGTGGGCGCGCCGGTGAGCGGGTAGACGATCTGGTCCGGGTGCACGCTGGCCAGCAGGCCGTAGTCGGCGTTGTTGATCAGCTCGCTTTCCTGCTTTTCCTTGATGGTCTCGATGGTCAGGCGCAGCTGTTCCTTGATCTGGTCGTGCGGGCTGCTGTAGAGGTCGGACACGCGGGTGTGCACGTCCAGCACGGTGGAGACCGCGTTCAGGAAGTACTCGCGCGGCTGGTCTTCGTAGTCCACGTAGGTCGAGGGCAGCTCGCTCTCGTCGCGCTTGGCGCACAGCACCTCCACGTCCTGCGGGTTCTTCACCTTGTTGAGGCGGTAGATGCCGGCCTCCACCGGCTGCCATTGCAGCAGGTGCGTGAGCCAGCGCGGGCTGATGGTCGACAGCACGGGGGCCGTCTTGGTGGCATTGGCCAGTTGGCGCGCGGCGTTGTCGCTCAGCGCCAGTTGCGAGGGGGTTGGGTCAGACATGAAGGCTCCGTGGCTCGGTGGTTGAAAAAAGGCAAAAGAAGGCCCCACGCGCGCGGCCGAAGCGACGCGGCGAAGGGGGAAGGGCGGGGAAAGCTCGGTGGCGGTCGATCAGGGGCTGGCGGTGACCTCCCGCGATCGGGCCTGGCTCAGGTTGGCGCCGGCGGCCACGTCGTGCGTGACCCACAGGTTGCCGCCGATGGTGGCGCCGCGGCCGATGGTCACGCGCCCGAGCACGGTGGCGCCGGCGTAGATCACCACGTCGTCCTCCACCACGGGGTGGCGCGCCAGGCCCTTGCTCAGGTGGCCGTTCTCATCGGTGGGGAAACGCTTGGCGCCCAGCGTGACCGCCTGGTACACGCGCACACGCTGGCCGATGACGGCGGTCTCGCCGATCACGACGCCGGTGCCGTGGTCGATGAAGAAGCCCGCGCCGATGGACGCGCCGGGGTGGATGTCGATGCCGGTCGCGCCGTGCGCGAGTTCGGCCACGATGCGCGCGAGCAGCGGCACACCCAGCTGGTAGAAGCGGTGCGCCACACGGTGGTGGATCATGGCCTGGATGCCGGGGTAACACAGCAGCACCTCGTCCACACTGCGCGCGGCGGGGTCGCCCTCGTAGGCCGCCACCACGTCGCTGTCGAGCAGCTCGCGCAGCCGGGGCAGCGAGTGCGCGAAGTCGCGCACCAGTTCGCGCGCCTGCTGTTCGGTGGCCGCCTCGTCCGTGCCGCCCGCGTGGCGGTGCTGGTAGCGCAGCTCCAGCCGCACCTGGCCCAGCAGCGCATGCAGCGTGGCGTCCAGCGTGTGGCCGATGTAGAAGTCCTCGCTCTCCTGGCGCAGGTCGGGCGGGCCCAGGCGCATGGGAAACAGGGCGCCGCGCAGCCCGTCGAGGATATTGCCAAGCGCGTCGCGCGACGGCAGCTCGCGCCCGCCCGGTTCGCGCGAGCGCTTCTGCGCGGTGCGCCAGCGTTGGCGCACGTCGGCGAGGTCGCGCACGACCTGCTGCAGGTCGAACAGGTGCGCGTCGGCCATCAGTCCTGCACCCATGGGAGTTGGTGGAAGCGCCAACCGTCCTGACCGCCGCGGTGCTGCTGCGCGTCGATCTCGCCCTCGAAACCTTCGAGCACGTTGAACACCTGCGTGAAGCCGGCCTTGGTGGCGGCCTCGGCCGCCAGCGCCGAGCGCTTGCCGCTGCGGCACAGCAGCAGCACGCGCGCTTCCTTGCCGACCTTGGCTTCGAGCTCGCGCACGAAGCGCGGGTTGCGCGTGAGGCTGGTACCCGTGGCCCAGGGCACGTGCAGGCTGTCGGGCACATGGCCCACGAACTTGCGCTCTTCCGCGCTGCGCACGTCCACCAGCCGGGCTTCGCCGGCCGAGACCAGCGACCAGGCGAGTTCGGGCGGGATGCCACCCGCGTAGGGCAGGCCCCGGGCCTGGGCGTCGCGCCCGATGGCGTTCAGGGCGTCGAGCAGCGTGGGGGATTCGATGGCAACCGTCATGTTGGAGACCCTTGGTGTGAAGTTGGAATGCACTCTAAAAGCGCCGCTTCAACACACAAACCATTGTTTTTTTGTTTCTTAATTGCCCAAACATCTGAGCCAGGGTCACGCTCCAAAAAAAAACCGGCCGATGCAATCCTCCCCCCAGGAGACAACCAGGGTTCTCTGCATCCCCGCATCGGCCGGACCAGTCGTTTCCAACACCGGTGCATGAATGCTAGGCCGCATGCTGCGCCGCGGCAACGAATCAGAACGGCTATGGATATGCGGTTTGTTTCCTTCCTCGGGGCCGCATGCGCGCCTAGATTGGCGGGCTCCATCCACTGGGAGCACACCCGCATGAGCAAACGACAACTGCGCCTCGGCGCCTTCATCATGGCCACCGGCCATCACGTCGCCGCCTGGCGCCACCCGGGCTCGCAGATCGACTCGGGCACCAACATCGACCACTACATCGAGGTCGCGCAGACGGCCGAGCGCGGCCTGTTCGACCAGGTCTTCGTCGCCGACAGCCCGGGCATCTGGGGCACGGGCGACGACGAGTCCTTCAGCCGCCAGGGCCGCATCTCGCACTTCGAACCGGTCACGCTGTGGGCCGCGCTCTCGGCGGTGACGAAACACATCGGCTTCGTCGCCACCGCGTCCACCACCTACGAAGACCCCTACCTGCTCGCGCGCAAGTTCGCCTCGCTGGACCACATCAGCAAGGGCCGCGCGGCCTGGAACGTGGTGACCACCAGCAACGACAGCGTGCACGGCAACTTCGGCCTGGACGCGCACCCCTCGCCCGGCGAGCGCTACGCCAAGGCCACCGAGTTCGTGGACGTGGTCAAGGGCCTGTGGGACAGCTTCGAGGACGACGCCTTCGTGCGCGACCGCGAGTCCGGCGTGTACTTCGACCCGGCCAAGCTGCACGAGCTCAACCACATCGGCAAGCACCTCAAGGTCAAGGGGCCGCTCAACCTGGAGCGCTCGCCGCAGGGCCACCCGGTGATCGTGCAGGCCGGTTCGTCCGAAGACGGCAAGGAACTCGCGGCCGCCACCGCCGAGGCCATCTTCACCGCCTGGACCAGCCTGGCCGAAGCCCAGGCCTTCTACCAGGACGTGAAGGGCCGCATGGCCAAGTACGGGCGCCGGCCCGAGCAGCTGCTGGTGCTGCCCGGCATCTCGCCCGTGATCGGCCGCACCGAGGCCGAGGCGCAGGCCAAGTGGGCCGAGCTGCAGGCGCTGATCCACCCCTCGGTGGGCCTCTCCACCCTGGTGCCGTTCTGGCCCGGCGAAGACCTGCGCCGCTGGAACCTGGATGCGCCGCCGCCGTACTACCCCGAGCCGCCCAAGGGCATCAACAGCCGCGCGCACGTGGTGATCGAACTCGCGCGCCGCGAGCGCTTCACCGTGCGCCAGCTCTACGAATACCTGGCGGGTGCGCGCGGGCACTGGGTGGTGATCGGCACGCCACAGACCATCGCCGACCGCATGCAGGAATGGTTCGAGAACGGCGCGGCCGATGGCTTCAACGTGATGCCGCCGGTGCTGCCCGCCTCGCTCAACGAGTTCGTGGATCTGGTGGTGCCCGAGCTGCAGCGCCGTGGCCTGTTCCGCACCGCCTACGAAGGCCGCACGCTGCGCGAGAACCTCGGTCTGGAGCGGCCGGTCGGCCGCCACGCGGCGGCCGCACGCCTGGCGGCCTGATCAGCGGTCGAGGTGCGGCTGCATCAGCGCCTCGAACCACTCGATGAACGCGATGAGCCGGCGCGAGCGCTGCCGCCGGTGCGGGTAGACCAGCGACACCGGCATGGCCGCCGCGCGGAACCCGGGCAGCACCTCGACCAGCTGGCCCCGGTCCAGCAGGTGCTGCACGTCGAAGCGCGGGATCTGGATCAGGCCCAGGCCCGCCGCGCAGCAGGCGATGTAGCTCTCGGCGTTGTTGACGAGCACGCGGCTGGGCACCTGCAGCGCCTGGGCCGAGGGCGGGAGTTCCCAGGCCAGCTCGCGCCCGTTGGAGGCGGAGGCGTAGCCCACCGCCCAGTGCCCTCGCGCCAGATCGTCGGGCTGCGCCGGCACGCCGTGCTCGGCCAGGTAGTCGGGGCTGGCGCAGTTGATCAGCGCCACTTGCCCGAGCGGGCGCACGACGAGGCTGCTGTCCTGCAGGGTGCCGAAGCGCACCGCGCAGTCCACCCCTTCCTGCACCAGATCGATGGCGCGGTCGGTCGAACCCAGCGCCACCTGCAGCCTGGGGTAGCGGCGCAGGAAGCCCGGCAGGGCCGGCGCGACCAGCCGGCGCGCGATGCGGCTGGGCACATCCACCTTGAGCCGCCCCGAGACCTTGCGCTGGCCGGCCTGGAACAGCTGGTCGATGTCCTCGGCCTCGGCCAGCAGCGCGCGCGCACGCTCCAGCAGCTGCAGGCCATCGGCCGTGGGCCGCACCTGCCGGGTCGTGCGGTGCAGCAGGCGCGTGCCCAGGGTGGCCTCGAGCTGCTGGATGGCCGCCGACACCGAGGCGCGCGGCAGCTCCAGCGCGTGCGCGGCCTTGATGAAGCTGCTCATCTCCGCGACCTGAACGAACACCCGGTACTGCTCAAGCTTGTCCATGGACCGAATTTAGCCCACGGCAGCGGGGTTGGTATCGTCCAGAGGCATCAAGGGTCCGGCTGCGCCGGCCCGAGATGCCGTCCCCGCTCGAAGCGCCGAAGGCGCGCCACGGAGGGGGGAAGCCGCGCAGCGGCGCAGGGGGGTGTCATTACTTCGTGGTGTAGCCGCCGTTGATCAGGATCGTCTGGCCCGTGATCCACCAGCCGTCGCTCACGAGATGGCGGATGAAGGGCACCACGTCCTCGATGTCGGTCAGGCCCGTCTTCGAACGGGGCGAGAGGGCGGCGGCGGTCCTGTGGTACGCCACCGCGTCGCTGCCTTCCTGGCCGTAGAAGAAGGGCGTGTCCATCGGGCCCGGGCCCACGGCCGTCACCGAGATGCCGCGCGCGCCGAATTCCTTGGCCGCCGCGCGGGTGTAGTGCTCCACCGGTGCCTTGGTGCCCGCGTACGCCGCGTAGAAGGGCGTGAAGGCCCCCAGCAGCGAGGTCACCAGGGTGCAGACCTTGCCGTTGTCGTTGACGTGCCGGCCCGCTTCCTTGAGGAAGAAGAAGGCGGACTTGGCATTGACGGCGGCCATCTCGTCGTACTCGGCCTCGCTGATCTCGGCGAACGGCTTCTTGAGCACCTTGCCCACCGTGTTGATGGCGATGTCGGGCCGGCCCACGGCCGCGATGGTGTCGGCGAACAGTTTCTCGACCGCACCGGCCGTGGTGAGGTCCGCCTGGATCGCAACCGCCTGCGCGCCCGCGGCGCGGATGGCGCCCACCGTGGCGTCGGCATCGGCCTTGCTGGCGACGCTGTTGTAGTGGATGGCGACCGCGCGGGCGCCGTGCTGGGCGAGGTCGCGGGCGATCAGGCCGCCGAGGTTCTTGGCGCCGCCGGCGATGAGGACCACCTTGCCGTCGATGGAGTGCTGTGCCATGGTCATGTTTCCCTGTGAAGGATGGATGGAAGGAACACCCAGTCTAGGCAGCCGCAAGCGGGAGATCAGCCCGTGCGGGCTGGATGCATTGTTCAGGAAACCGGTCCAATGCCGGGGTCACAGGGTCCGCAGAAAGGCCTGCAGCGCGGCGATGTCCGCCGCGCTCAGCGGCAGCGGCTTCAGGTGGGGCGAGCGGCGCTGCGCGCAGGCGTACAGCGGGTCGGCCGCCACGCCCGCGCGGCCATTGCGCGGGTCGCCGCCGCCGCGCGCGTACAGGTTCAACACGCCTTGCAGCGAATCGAACAGGCCGTGGTGCATGTAGGGCGCGGTGCGCGAGACCCCGCGCAGGCTGGCGGTGCGAAAGCGGCCCACGTCCTCGCACCGCCGCGTCACCTCGAAACGGCCGAGGTCCTGCGAAGGCTCGCCGAAGAAGGCGATGCCGAGGTTGTGGAAGCGGCCGTCGCTCAGGGTGGGGCCGAAGTGGCAGTTGGCGCAGCGCGCGCTGGTGCGGAACAGGTGCAGGCCCTGGAGTTCCAGGTCGGTCAGCGCGCGGTGTTCGCCCTGCGCGAAGCGGTCGAAGCGGCTGCGTTCGTGCAGCGTGTGCTGGAAGGCCGCGAGGGCCTCGCCGATCCGGGCGGGTGACAGGGCCATGCGCCGGCCGACAGCGTGGAGAGAGGCGTTGGCCATCTCGCGCGGGTCGGTCAGGGGCCGCAGCGATTGTTCCGCGAGCGAGCGGGCCGCGCCGTCCCAGGCCCAGTGCGCCCGCGTGGCCACGTCCTGCAGGCCGGGCGGGTTGCGCCGGCCCGGCGCGCCCCTCACACCGGTGGCCGTGGGCGTGCGCACGGTCCAGCCCTGGTCGGGCCGGTGGCAGCTGGCGCAGGCCACGTGGCCGCTCGCGGAGAGGCGGGCGTCGAAGAACAGGCGCTGGCCCAGTTGCACGAGGTGGTTGGGTGGCGCGGGCGGTGGCGGCAAGGCCCCCAGCTCCACGAAGGCCACACCTTCATCGACCCAGGGCGCAGGCCATTGGTTGGCCGGTTTCTCGTACAAGGCGCGCAGCGGCTCGCCCGCGACCACCGGGCCGCTCAGGCCGAGCGCGATCGCCAGCGCCGTGAGCCACCGCCGGCTCAATGGCAGTCCGGCCCCGTCTGGTCGAAGTAGACCTCGAACGCGACGTTGGCCGCCCACTTCTGGCGCCGCTGCGCCCAGGCGGCCGTCGAGCCGATCTCCTGCACCGCGGCGCGGATGGGCGCGGCCAGCTCGTCACGGCCTTCGGCCAGCCAGGCTTGCAGCGCGCTGTCGCGCGTGGCGGGCAGGGTGGCGGAGAACTTGCGCCATTCCTTCTGCGCCAGCAGCGGCTCCAGCTGCGAGCCGTCGAGGATGGCCGCCGCGCACTCGCCGGTGCGCACCTGCACCAGGGCCTGGGCCGGCGCGTCGAAGACCTTGAGTTGTCCCTGGATGCGCGCCGCCTGCGCGTGGGCGCGCGGATTGTCGGCCGTCACGCACACCACGCGCCCGGCCAGGTCGGTCCAGGCGCGCACGTCGGTGTCCGAGCGCATCGAAACGCTCAGGCCCGACTGGTAGCCCGTGGCCAGCACGCGCAGACCGTCTTCCTTCTGGCGCGCCTCGTCGGCCCGCGTCAGCACCAGGTCCACGTCGCCCTGGCGCAGGGCCTGGGCCTGCGCGCCGGGCGGCAGCGGCACGATGAGCGCGTCCACGCCCAGGTGCCGCGCCAGTTCCTGCGCGTAGACCGCCTCGAAGCCGGCATTGGTGTAGTCGCGCTCGCCGGTGCTCACGGGCAGGGTGGTGGGCGCCACGCCGATGCGCAGCTGCTTCAGCGGCAAGGGCGCGGCCGCGGCGGCGCGCGATTCGATCGCCATGAACACCGCCGCGCACAGCGCGCCGATGCCCAGCGCGGTGAGCCAGGCCAGCGGGCGCAGCGGGCGTTCGGGGGAAGCGTCGAGGGAACTCATGGGAAGGGCATTCTGGGCGCGCCCCCGCGTTCGTGTGGCTCGAAATGCGCATAAGCATCTGCGCCATTTGCGGCCGCATATCGGTGTCCGTTTTCCTTCGTTGGCCGGCGCGCGCCGCGCCCCAAGAATCGGCGCGTCATTCACACCACCTGACAGACGAACCTTGGAGAACCTCATGACCGTCGTGACGAAACACAGAAGCCCCCGCAACCGCTTGCGCGCCCTGAGCAGCGCCGCCGCCCTGGCCCTGGGCCTGATCGGCCAGGCCGGCACCGCCGCCGCCGAGGTGCTGCCGGCGATCAACCTGCAGCTCACACCGTGGACGGTGATCGCCCGCGAGAAGGGCATCTTCAAGGAAGAGTTCAGCAAGGTCGGCACCAAGGAAGTCAACCTCATCGCCTCGGGCGGCGCGGAGCTGGTGGGCGCCGAAACGGGCGCCCTCAGCAAGGGCGCGATCTCGATCGCGCAGCGCATGATCTACCCGGCCACGGTGCACCGCGCCAACGGCCTGGACGGCGTGATCATCTGGGCCTCCGAGACCTCCAACCGCTACCGCGCGCCGGTGCTCGCCGCCGTGTCGAACAAGTCGGTGAACACGCTGGCCGATCTGGACGGCAAGAAGTTCGGCAGCAGCCGCATCAGCTGCTACTGGTCCGCCCCCACCGAAGCCTTGAACTCGGTGGGCCTGCCGCTGGACACGCGCCAGACCAAGGGCCGCGTGCGCTACGAATCGATCGACAACCCCACCGTGGCGATCTCGGCGGTGATCTCCGGCGCGCTCGATGCCACCACCACCCACCTGGCCGCGGGCAACGCCACCGGCGCCTGGCTCTCGGGCAAGCTCAAGGTGATCGGCCACGTGCCGGACGACGGCGTGTACGTGAACCACGCAGGCCGCGTGACCTACTTCGCCAAGCGCGAGTTCGTCAACAAGTACCCCGACGCGGTCAAAGCCTTCCTGGCCTCGCGCGAACGCGCCATGGCCTGGACGCTGGACAACGTGGACGAGGCCGCCAAGATCGTCTCGCGCGAAACCCGCGTGCCGGTGGAAGTGGCCAAATTCCAGATCACCCACCTGGGCCAATGGGAGTTCATGGCCGGCGAGCCCAATGCCCAGCGCGCGCGCAACTCCATCAAGACCTTCATCGACTGGTACGTGAAGCAGGGTGACGACATCCTGAGCGAACGCCGCCTGACCGACGCGCAGGTGGACGCCTTCGTGGACGGCCGCTTCTTCGCCGGCGGCTCGCACTCGATCTACCACTGAGCGCGCCATGAACACGCTGACGCACAACCTTCCCTCCACGGCGCCAGCGTCGGAAGCTTCGTCCTTCGCGACGAAGCTCCAGCAATGGCTGGCGCCCAGCCGCGCGATCGGCTTCCTGCTGCCGGCCGGGGTGCTGCTGCTGTGGCAGACGGCGGCCAGCCTGGAATGGATCGACCCGGTCTTCCTGCCCGCCCCCATCAAGGTGGTGGAGGCCTTCTTCAAGATGCTGACGGAGCAGAAGCTGCTCTGGGACTTCGCCGTCAGCCTGTCCCTCGTCGCGCAGGGTTTCCTGTACGGCGCCTTCGCCGCCGTGGTGCTGGGCGTCGGCGCGGGCCTCTCCAAGCGCTTCGAACAATTCCTCTCGCCCACCTTCGACACCATCCGCCACATCCCCGGCATCGCCTGGTTTCCGCTGATCGTGCTGTGGCTGGGCCTGGGCGCGCCGGCCAAGATCCTGGTGATCGCCAAGACCGTGTTCTTCCCGGTCTTTCTCAACACGCTGCAGGGCATCCGCAGCGTGGACAAGAGCTACATCGAGCTGGCCGAGGTGATGACGCTCACCCGCTGGCAGCTGGTGCGCAAGATCATCCTGCCCGCCGCCACGCCGACCATCATGGTCTCGCTGCGCTACGCGGCCGGCCTGGCCTGGGCGCTGGTGGTGGTGGCCGAAGGCCTGAGCGGCCTCGAAGGCCTGGGCTTCCTGATCTTCCGCGCGCAGGGCCTGCTGCTCACCGACCAGCTGCTGGTCTGCATGGTGATCATCGGCCTGGTGGGCTTCGGCATCGACCGCACCATGTACCTGCTGCAGCGCCGCGTGCTGCGCTGGAAACAAGGCTTTGAAGGATAAACACCATGGCAGAACCCGGTCGCCTTGAAGTCAAGGCCGTCTCCAAAAGCTATGCCGTGCCAGGCCGCCCGCGCCTGGACGCGCTGGTCAACGCCAGCTTCGACGTCGAGCCCGGCGCCTTCGTGACGCTGGTCGGCCCCAGCGGCTGCGGCAAGTCCACGCTGCTGCGGCTCATCCTCGGTCTGGACAAGGACTACGAGGGCGACATCCTGCTGCACGGCGAGCGCATCGCCGGCACCAGCCTCTCGCGCGGCATCGTGTTCCAGGACCACCGCCTGCTGCCCTGGATGACGCTGGAGCAGAACATCGGCCTGGCACTGACCAACTCCACGCTCCCGCCCGAGCAGCAGCGCCGCACCATCCAGTCGCACATCGAGCTGGTGGGCCTGCAGGGCTTCGAGAAGGCCTACCCGCACGAGCTCTCGGGCGGCATGGCGCAGCGCGGCGCGATCGCGCGCGGCCTGGTCGGCCAGCCCGAGATCCTGCTGCTCGACGAACCCCTGGGCGCGCTGGACGCGCTCACCCGCGTGCGCCTGCAGGAAGAGCTGCTGCGCATCTGGCGTGCCGAGGGTGTGACCATGATCCTGGTGACGCACGACGTGGACGAGGCCATCTTCCTGAGCGACACCGTGATCGTGATGAACGCCAACCCCGGCCGCATCGTCAAACAGGTGAAGGTGGACCTGCCACCCGGCCCGCGCGACCGCGTGAGCCCGGCGTTCGCGGCGCTCAAGCGCGAGATCCTGGTGGCCATGGGCGAGGTGGTGCCGCACGCGGCCGCGCAACTGGCGGAGGTCTGAATGAGGCGGTGGCTCATCACCGCCGCCCTGGCGGCCGCGCCGCTGGCGCTGGGCGCGGCGGGCGCTCCGCCGTCGTCCGACCTGCCCGACCTCTCCGCCGTGCGCGCGCTGGTGTACGCCGGCGAGTACACGAAGGCGGTGCAGCGGCTCACGGCGCTGAGCGAGACCGTGCAGCACGCCGAGGTCTACAACCTGCTCGGCTACAGCCTGCGCCAGCTCAAGCGCTACGAGGAAGCGGGGCGCTGGTACCGCGAAGCCCTGCTGTACGACCCCGAGCACCGCCCCGCGCTGGAGTACCAGGGCGAGCTGTTCCTGGCGCTGGGCGACGTGGCCGGCGCGCGCAAGAACCTGCGTTACCTGGAATTGCTCTGCACCGCCAAGCCCTGCGCGGAATACGAGCTGCTCAAGAAGGCGGTCGACAAGGCCGGGCGCTGAAGCGTCCCGAACACGTCTGGCAGCATGCGGTGGATCTGCGCCGCGATGAACATGGCCCCGCCCGGGTCGCCGAAGGTGCCCAGCGTGGGCGGGCCGATCAGGCGGATGCGCGACAGCGCTTCGCCTTCGCTGTCGATCACGCGGCAGTTCGCATCCACCGCGTAGCCGATGCCGCAGGCGTCCGCGCGCAGCGTGCCGTGCGACACCAGGGCCTGAAGCAGGGGGTTGCCGGCGGTGCGCCCGGTGGCGTCCAGCCCGGTGCAGTTCACCACCACGTCAAACGACTCGGTGCGCGGCGCGCCGCCGCCCGAGGGCTGCAGCACGGCGTCGATGCGGTGCGTGCCCGCCTGCACCGCCAGCGAGCGCAGCCGCGCCGCCAGGTGCACCACCCGGCCGGCGGCCAGGGCTTCGCGGTGGATGGCTTCCGTCTGCGGTGGCGAACGGAAGCGGTGCACGTCGTACCAGGGGCGCACGCTGCGCAGGAAGCGGCGCTGCTGCGCCGGCGGCAGCGTGGGCCAGAGCTGCCACACGGCGTCGCGCAACTCGTCGAAGGGCACATTCCAGTTCTCGCCGCGCGCCACGCTATCGCGGATGCGCGCGCGCAGGGTCTTGATCCAGGTGCGCAGCTCGGGCTTCACCTCGGTGAGGAAAGCGGGCGCGGGGCCGAGCAGGCGGTCCAGGTTCTGGCGGCCCACCGGGTGGGCCACCACGCCGCTGGCCAGCGGTTGCGCGCGTGGGCGCAGGCCCCGGCGCGAGACCACCGTGACGCCACCCGCGTGGCCTTGCCGCTGCAGCGTGGAGACCACGTCCAGCGAGGTCAGGCCGCTGCCGATGATGAGCACGCGCGCCTCGCGCGGGATGCCCAGCAGCCGCGCGGTCACCAGCGGGTTCTCGATCACGCCTGGGTGTTGCGCCAGCGCCGGGTCCAGCGGGGCCTGCAGGCGCGGCTCGGCGTTGCCGGTGGCGAGCACCAGCAGGTCGGCCGTCAGCGTCTGCCCGTGTTCGGTGACGGTGGTGACCTCGCCGTCGGCCTCCCAGGCGTGCACGGCGCGGTCCTGCAGGGTGCGGATGGTCGAGCCCGTGGCCGCCCAGGTGGCGTGGCCGCGCACCATGGCTTCGAGGTAGGCGCCCAGCACCGCGCGGCGCACGAAGGCCGTGCCATTGGCCTGCACGGCCTGCGGGTCGGCCTCGAACACGCCGTGCGTTTCGCACCAGCGCGTGAAGTGCTCGCCGTCGACGGGGTCGACCGCGTGCACCCAGGTCGGGCCGTTGAGGCGGTGGTCGGGGTCGTGCGTGGCATAGGCCAGGCCGGGGCCGACGCGGTCGCGCGATTCGATCAGCGTGACCGCCAGCGGCACCGGGCTGTGGCGCACCAGCTGCACGGCCGCGCTCACGCCCGAGAAACCACCGCCGACGATGGTGATGCGGCGCGGCGCGCTCATCGCGCCACACCCCAGCGGCGGATGGTGAGTTTTTCGACCGTCTGGAACACCACGTTCTCCACCAGCAGGCCGATGAGGATCACCATCACCAGGCCGGCGAACACCTTGTCGGTGTAGAGCTCGTTGCGGTTCTGGAAGATGTACCAGCCCAGGCCGCCCTTGCCGGAGGACACGCCGAACACGAGCTCGGCGGCGATCAGCGTGCGCCAGGCAAAGGCCCAGCCGATCTTCAGGCCCGAGAGGATGGCCGGCAGGGCTGAGGGCACCAGGATCAGCAGCACGTAGCGCACACCGCGCAGCCCGTAGTTGCGCCCGGCCATGCGCAGGGTCTCGGGCACGGCCTGGAAGCCCGCGAAGGTGGCCAGGGCCAGCGGCCACAGCACCGAGTGCACCAGCACGAAGACCAGGCTGCCGTTGCCCAGACCGAACCACAGCAGCGCCAGCGGCAGCAGCGCGATCGCCGGCAGCGGGTTGAACATGGACGTGAGCGTGGCCAGCAGGTCGCGCCCGATCTGGGTGGACACGGCCAGCGTGGTGAGCACGAAGGCGGCCACGATGCCGAGCAGGTAGCCCTGCAGCAGCACGGCCAAGGAAGCGCGGGCGCGCAGCAGCAGCTCGCCGCCCGCCAGGCCCTCGGCGAAGGCGCGCGCGGTCTGCGCGAAGGTGGGCAGCAGCAGGTCGTTGTCCTGCCAGCGCGCGAGCACTTCCCACAGCAGCGCCAGCGCGAGCAGGATCAGGGTCTTTCGCACCCAGGCCTGCTGCCACACGCGGCGCTGCCAGGGCAGGGGGCGCTCGGCCGGGGTGTCGCCCAGCGCGGGCAGCGGGTATTCGGCCTCGGGCCGGATCGGGGGCAGGGCGTCGGCCAGGCTCATGGGTGGGGGGTCTCGGGCCCGAACAGCAGGCCGTGGATGCGTTGGGTGGCGGCCTGGAAGGCGGGGCCGCCGCTGCTGCCCAGGCCGAATTCGTGCGCCTGGATCTCGGCGCGCAGGCGGCCCGGGTGCGGCGAGAGCACACCGATGCGGCTGCCCACCACCAGGGCTTCTTCAATGGAGTGCGTGACGAACAGCAGCGTGAAGCGCACCGTCTCCCACAGCGCGAGCAGCTCTTCCTGCATGCGGCGGCGCGTGAGGGCGTCCAGCGAGGCGAAGGGCTCGTCCATCAGCAGCACGCGCGGCTGCATGGCCAGGGCGCGGGCGATCGCCACGCGCTGCTTCATGCCGCCCGAGAGCTGGTGCGGGTAGGCGTTCGCGAAATCGGCCAGGCCCACCTGTTCGAGCACCGCGTGCGCGCGCTCCAGCGCCTCGGCGCGGGCCAGGCGCCCAGTAGCGCGCAGCGGGAACATCACATTGCCCAGCACCGTCTTCCAGGGCGGCAACTGGTCGAATTCCTGGAACACCACGATGCGGTCCGGCCCCGGGCCGGTGATGGCCTGGCCGTCGAGCCGGATCTGGCCCTCGCGCGGTGCGATGAAACCGGCCGCCGCCTTCAGCAGCGTGCTCTTGCCGCAGCCCGAAGGCCCGAGCAGCACATAACGCTCGGCCTCGAACACCGACAGGCTCACGCGGTGCGTGGCGCGCACCACCTGCTGGTCGGTCGCGTACTCCAGCGAGACGCCATCGAAGTCCAGCAGCGGCCGGGGCAGGGCGGCCGTGGGCAGTTTCTCGGGGCCGAACACCGCGCCGCCCTCCTGCTCGCGCGTGGCGCGCAGCAGGTCCTGCATCGGCGTGCCGATGGCGTGGCGCTGCAGCACGTGGGCCGGGTTCATGTCAGTTCGCGGCCGCGCTGTGGGCGTCGTCGAAGAAGTAGTCCTTCGCCGAGGCGGGCTTGTTCTTGATCGCGCCGATGCCGTGCATGAAGGTCGCGAGCTTGAAGGTGTTCTGCGGCGCGAGCTTGAACTGCACTTCGGGGTTCTTGATGATGGAGAGCAGCAGCTGGCGGTCGATCGCGCCCTGGCCGGTGCGCAGGTAGATGTCGGCCGCGCCCTCGGGGTTGGCGGTGATGTACTGCGCGGCTTCCTGCAGCGCGGCGGTGAAGGCGCGGTAGGTCTTGGGGTTGTCGTTGCGGAATTTCTCGGTCGCGTACAGCACCGTGGCCGACGAGGGGCCGCCGAGCACGTCGTAGCTGTTGAGCACGATGCGCGCGTTCGGGTTGCCGGCCAGCGCCTGGTTCTGGAACGGCGGGTTGCCGAAGTGCGCCGTGATCTCGGTGCCGCCCTTGATGATCGCGGCCGTCGCGTCCGGGTGGGGCACGGCCACCTGCAGCTTGTCGAGCTTGTTGTACTGGTCGTTGCCCCAGCGCTGGGCCGAGGCCAGCTGCAGCACGCGCGACTGCACCGACACGCCCACGGCGGGCAGGGCGATGCGGTCCTTGTCGCTGAAGTCGGCAATCGTCTTCACGGCCGGGTTGTTGCTCACCAGGTAATACGGGAAGTTGCCCAGCGAGGCGACGCCGCGCACGTTCTGCTTGTCCTTGGTGCGGTCCCAGATGGTCAGCAGCGGGCCCACGCCCGCGCCGGCGATGTCGATCTGGCCCGAGAGCAGTGCGTCGTTCACCGCGCTGCCGCCCGAGAGGCGCACGAATTCCACCTTCACGTCCAGCCCGGCGGCCTTGCCGTGTTTCTCGATCAGCTTCTGTTCTTCCGCCACGTTGAGCAGCAGGTAGACCACGCCGAACTGCTGGGCGATGCGGATCTGGCCTTCGGCGTGGGCCGCGAACGACGCGCCAGCGGTCAGCGCGGCGGCCAGCAGGCCTTGGATGAACGTGTGTTTTTTCATGGTGTTTCTTTCTAGAACGGCACGTGGCCTTCGATCGTGGTGCGGAACAGGCGGCGGCGCTGGTCGGGCGGGCAACCCGCGGTCAGGTGCAGCACCGAGCGGTTGTCCCAGAACACCATGTCGCCTGGCAGCCAGCGGTGGCGGTAGATGTAGCGCTCCTGCGTGCTGTGGGCGTACAGGGCCTGCAGCAGCGCCTCGCTTTCGTCGTCGGGCAGGCCGACCACGCGGGTGGTGAAGTGTTCGCTGACGAACAGCGCCTGGCGGCCGGTTTCCGGGTGTGTGCGCACGATGGGGTGGCTCACGGTGGGCACGGCGGCGATCTGCTCGGGCGAGAGGTTGGGCCGCCAGGGGCTGCGGCGCTGCAGCTCGGCGTACACCTTGAGGTAGCTGTGCTCGGCGCGCTCGCCCTGCACCGCGCCGCGCAGCCGCTCGGGCAGTTCGTCCCAGGCCAGGTGCTGGTTGGCGAACAGGGTGTCACCGCCCTCGGCGGGCAGTTCCTGCGCGTGCAGGAAGGAGCCCAGGCTGGGCCGCTCCTTGTACGACAGGTCCGAGTGCCAGAACACACCCGCATCGCCCAGGCCGATGGGTTTGCCGTTCTCCACGATGTTGCTGACGATCAGCACCTCGGGCTGTTCGGGGTGGGCGAACTGGTGCAGCACATGGCGCTGCAGCGGGCCCCAGCGCGCGCTGAAGGCGACCTGTTGCGCGGGGGTGATGCGCTGGTCGCGGAACACCAGCACGTGGTGCCTGAGGTGGGCGCGGTGCAGGCGGGCGAAGTCCTCGTCGGACAGGGGCGCGGCGAGGTCCAGGCCCAGCACCTCGGCGCCGAGCGCGTCGCTCAGGGGCTGGATGTGAAAGTCCTGCCGCACGGGGGGAAGCTCTACAAGAATCATGGTCCGCCCATGCTAGGCAGCCCATCGCGCGCAGGGAACGATCCTTATCGAGCAGCGATATGCGGAAAACGGATATCGGCACCCGGTGGAGGGAAAAACCGCCGCCCCCTGGTGAATCTGACCGACGTTTTTACCGATTCCGGGTGGGTGTGGGCCCCATGTCCAGCAGCTGCGGACCCATGCAGGCGAAGCGCGCCTGCGCCTCCCGCACCAGCCAGCCGCCGGTGAAGAGGGAGAAGGCGGGCAGCACCAGCTGCCGTTCCGTCAGGGCGAAGGCCGGAAAACGGCCCCGGAAGCCCGGCACGCTCACCACCGGGTGCACATGGCCGCAGATGACGAACCGGGCACCGGTGGTTTCGGGTGCGGGGCGCGGCGCGTGCGCGAAGCCGAACGGGCCGTCGTCCACGGGTTCGCGGCGGTGCTCGATGTCCAGCCCCGCGCGCGCCGCCGCGCGGTCGTGGTTGCCCTCCACCAGCAGCATGTGCACGCCCGCGTGGCGAGCGCGAAAGCGCGCCCATTCCTCGCGCCAGCGCGCATCCACGCGCGGGCCATGCAGCAGGTCGCCCAGCACCCACAGCGAATCCGCGCCGCTGCGCTCGATGAGCGCCGTCAGTCGCTCCAGGTCGTGGCGCGTGCCGCCGGTGGGCAGGGCGATGCCGGCGGCGCGGAACGCGTCGTCCTTGCCCAGGTGCACGTCGGCCACCAGCAGGCGCCGCCGCGCCGGCCAGTACAGCGCGCGGTCGGCGAACAGGCGAACGGGCTCGCCGGCCAGCACCAGGTCGATGGCCTCAGCCATGGCGCGCCTGCAGTTGCTCGGCCGCGCGCCGCACCCGGGCCGACCAGTCTTCCGTGCTCAGCTCGCCGCGCACCGTCTCCGCCCACAGCGGAAACGACAGCGGGGTCAGCGTGCGGGGCTGGCGCAGGTCGATCGTGCGCGCCGCGCAGCGCTTGAACGCGGCCGTGAGGGCCTGCACGTCCATCTGCGCTTCGAACACCTCGCGCACCGCCTGGGCCAGCAGCAGGTGATCGGGGTCGTAGCGCTGGAGCACGTCGAACAGCAGGCCGCTGGAAGCCTGCAGCTGCCGCGCGCTGCGCTGCGCGCCGCCGGGCAGCGAAGGCACCAGCATGCCGGCCACGCGCGCGATCT
Source organism: Hydrogenophaga sp. FW305-3-2-15-A-LB1 (assembly GCF_058787875.1). Lineage (NCBI taxonomy): Bacteria > Pseudomonadati > Pseudomonadota > Betaproteobacteria > Burkholderiales > Comamonadaceae > Hydrogenophaga > Hydrogenophaga sp. FW305-3-2-15-A-LB1. The sequence goes on from NZ_JBYTAE010000069.1 coordinate 26,694, forward strand.
CGCGGAACTGGCGGCGCGCCATCTCGGTGAGATTCAGACCTTCGTGCAGGTCGTCCAGCAGATCCGCCGGTGCGAGCAGCCGGGCGATGAGGTCCGGGTCCACCGGCGTGGGCTGCGAGGCGTTGAGCACGAAGCCGTAGTCGTTGACCGCGTACAGGAAGGTGTTGGGCGCCAGGCGCCCCCAGCGCAGGGCAAACAGCGCGGCCATGCCTTCGTGCACGGTGCGCCCGGCGAAGGGGTAGACGAACAGCGACGCGCGCCCACGCGTGCGCACCGTCTCCACCAACAGGGTCCGCGGTGTGGGCAGGGCCGAGACACGCGCCTGCAGGTCCAGCAAGGGGGCCAGGGCGCGCAGTTCCGGGCTGTCGCGCGGGCCGTCGAGCACCGCCTCCATGGCCGCGCCCAGTTCGGTGGACAGCGGCATGCGCCCACCCTGCCAGCGCGGCACGGCGGCGCTCAGGCCCTTGGCCTTGCGCACATAGGCCGTCATCTGGTCCACCGCCACCAGCTCCAGCGTGCGGCCGGCGAACTGGAAACGGTCGCGCGGGCGCAGCCGGCTGATGAAGCTCTCCTCCACCGAACCCAGCGAGGCGCCCCGCAGAAAGCGCACCGCCACCGCGCCGTCGGCCGTGATGGTGCCGATGGAGAGCCGGTGGCGCAGCGCCACGCGCCGGTCCGTCACGCGGTAGACGCCGTCGTCGCCGCGCACGGCGCGGTGGAAGTCGGGGTAGTTCTCCAGCGCCTGGCCGCCGCGTTCGATGAAGCGCAGCACGCCCGCCCATTGCGTGTCGCTCAAGGCGGCGAAGGCGTGTGTGCCGCGCACCTCGGCGAGCAGCGCGTCCGGCTCGAAGCCGCCGCCCAGCGCCAGCGTCACGCAGTGCTGCGACAGCACGTCCAGCGACAGGCGTGGCGGCCGCCGGGCCTCGATCTCCCCGGCCGCGATGGCTTTGCGTGCGGCGGCGAACTCGGCCAGTTCCAGCGCGTGCGTGGGCACGCCGTGGACCACGCCGGCCTCGCCGGGCCGGTGGTTGGCGCGGCCGGCGCGCTGCAGCAGGCGCGCCAGGCCCTTAGGGCTGCCCACCTGCATCACCAGCTCCACGGCGGGAAAGTCCACGCCCAGGTCCAGGCTGGAGGTGGCCACCACGCAACGCACGCTGCCGTCGCGCAAGCCCTGCTCGGCGGCCAGGCGCAGTGCCGTGTCCAGCGAGCCGTGGTGCAGGGCCAGGGTGCCCGGCGCTTCCAGCCAGATCGACGACAGCGCGCGGTGCCACAGCTCGGCCTGCGCGCGCGTGTTGGTGAACAGAATGGCGCTGCGCGCGCCGGCAATCAGCTGCATCACCCGCTCCAGCTGCGACAGGCCCAGGTGGCCGGCCCAGGCGAAGCGCTCGCCGTGCTCGGGCAGCAGCGTCTGGAGCACCAGGCCCCGGCGCCGCGCGCCGCGCACCACCGGCGCGCCGGGCCGGTGCGGCAGCAGCACGTCGCGCGCCTCGTCCAGGTTGCCCAGCGTGGCCGAGAGGCCCCAGGTCACGGCCGTGGGCGCCAGCGCGCGGATGCGCGCCAGCGTGAGTTGCAGCAGCACGCCGCGCTTGTTGCCCAGCAGCTCGTGCCACTCGTCCACGATCACGCCCCGCAGCCCCGCGAGCAGGGCCGCCGTCTCGGGATAGGACAGCATCAGGGCCAGCGACTCGGGCGTGATCACCAGCACCTCGGCCAGGCCCTGGCGGGCCAGGCGCCGGTCGCGCGAGCTGGCGTCGCCCGTGCGCTTGGCCACCGTCCAGGGCAGGCCCAGGGCTTCCAGTGGCGCGCTCAGGGCCTGGGTGGTGTCGGTGGCCAGCGCGCGCAGCGGCGTCACCCAGAGCAGGCGCAGGCGCGAGGTGGGGGACGCGGGGGCCGCCTCGCGCAGGCCGTCGAGCAAGGCGCCGCCCAGCGCCGCCAAGGTCTTGCCGCTGCCGGTGGGCGTGACGAGCAGGCCCGACTCTCCGCGCTGCCAATGGCGCCACACCTGCCGCTGGAAGGGGGCGGGGGACCAACCCTGGGCAGCGAACCACGCGAGCAGCGCCGCGTCCGCCGCGCGGGCGCGAGCAACCGGAACCCGCTGGGTCAGGGCCACCCGATCGTCAGGACGTCGAACGGCAGCAACGGCGGCGGCTGCTTCACCTTGTCCAGCTGCGCGTTCACCACCATCAGCCCGCGCGGGCCCACGGCGGCGGTGGTGGGGAAGTTGAAGCCAGGCTCGGCGATGCGCTGCGTCACGCGCGCGCGGCTCCAGTCGTCGCTGAGGGTGAGCCGGGCGACCTCGTTGGCCTGGTTGCGCACCACGTAGAGTTCATTCGCCCCCCGCAGCGCCAGGCCGTCGCCGTAGCGCAGGTCGCCGCCGTCCACCGCCACCGGCGTGACCGCCTTGGAGGCGATGTCGATGCGCCAGAGCTGTCCCGTGATCAGCTGCACCACCATCAGCCAGCGGCCATCGGGCGAGGCGACGATGCCGTTGAGGTTGATCTGGTTGGGCTGGTAGCGGATGGGCGTGGTGGAGAGGTCCAACCAGGGGTCGAGCAGGGGCGGCCCGTCCATCACCTGCCGGGCGCGGAACAGCACGGGGCGGAACGAGTCGGTCACATAGACATGGTTGTCGGGCGCGAGCACCAGGTCGTTGAGGAAGGTGTGGGAGTCCTTCGGGCTCTTGAGGTTGGCCACGGTCATGCCGGTGTTGAGGTCGATCACCGCCACGTTGCCCTGCGGCCCGCCCGCCACCCACAGGCGCCCGGCCACGTCCACCTTCATGCCGAACGCGGCCTGCCGCCCCACGGCGCCACCGGCCTGGAACAGCTCCGCCTTGTTCGCGCCCGCTGGCAGGCGCCAGATGTTGCCGTCGTTGGTCGAGCCCACGTAGGCATCGCCCGTGCGCGGATCGATGGCGATGCCTTCGGGAAACACGCTCGCGCCATCGAAGGTGGTGCGAGCGGTCGCGGCACTGGGCCGGGCCGCCTGGATCACGCCGCACAACACGCGCGCGCCGGAGTTGCCGGCCGGGTCGGTGGCGTGGTCGTCGGGGTTCTGGTGCACCACCAGCGCGCGGCCGAACGCCGAGTCGGGCCCGCGCGAGAGGGTGACGTTGGGGTTCAGGTAACGCAGCGATCCCGTGCCGTCCGCGCCCACGGTGATGTTGGGCAGTTCACCGGCGTGCGCCTGGTGCGCGGGTTGCCCCGGCTGCCCATGGTTGTGCGACTGGCCAGGGTCGAAATGGCCGCCCGCCGCGCCGAAGGCCACGGTCTGGCCTGTGGCCGGGTCCGGTCCCGGGGCGCAGGCGCCGTGGGCGTGGATGTGGAAACCATGCAGGCCGGGTGTGAGGCCCTGCACGGTGATGGCGATCTCCACCCCGGCGGGTGTCTGCACGAGCTCGGCCCGGCCCGCTGACTGGCCCGAGGCCGTGACCAGCTGGGCCACGGCGGGTTGGCGCTCAGGCCCGCTCTGCGTGGGCCCGCCCGGATCGGCGGGCGAGGGGGTGGTCCTGCAGCCCGCCACGGCGCCCAGCACAAGGACGGCGGCGAGCGACACACAGGAAGACAAATGGCGTGGCATGGAGGGATCCTTCAAAGGGTTCAACGGCCGGTGTAGGTGATGCGGTAGATCACCCCGTTCTGGTCTTCCGCCACCAGCAGCGAGCCGTCGGCCGCCATGGCCAGCCCGGCCAGCCGGCCGAACTGCGCCGGGCGCCTGGCCCGGTTCTGCTCGGAAGGCGGCGCGTTCGGGCCCACTTGCGTGAAGCTGGGCGGCGGCGTGTCCATGAGCCAGCCGGTGGCGAAGTCCTGCACCGCGGTGGCGCGCCCGGCCGCGTCGAAGCGCACGCGCGCGACGCGGTAGCCGCTGGGCTGGGCGCGGTTCCACGAACCGCGAAACGCGACGAAGGCGTCGTTGCGGAACTCCGCCGGGAACTGGCTGCCGGTGTAGAACGCGAAGCCGATCGGGGCGGCGTGCGCCGTGTAGGTGAGCACGGGGGCTTCGGTGCCCGGGCAGAAGTCGGCCTTGGTGGTGCCCGGCGGATCGTTGAACACCTGGGGGTCGGGTTGGCGGGTGCCGTAGCAGTACGGCCAGCCGTAGTGCTTGTTGGCCCGCAGCTGGTTGAGCTCCTCGGGCGGCGTGTCGTCGCCGTGGTAGTCCGAGCCGTGGTCGAAGCCGTAAAGCAGGCCGCTGCCCGGGTGCCAGCCGAAGCCGATGGTGTTGCGCAGGCCGCTCGCGTACACGGCGCGCGCGCTGCCATCGGGCAGGGCGCGCAGCAGTGTGGCGTTTTCCGGGTTGGCGTCGCGGCAGTCGTTGCAGGTGGAGCCCACGGTGATGTAGAGCATGCCGTCCGGCCCGAAGGCCAGCGTGCGGTTCGGGTGCTGGCCCGCGTCGGGCAGGTCGTCGATGAGCACGCGCGGGGTCGAGAGCGAGCCGTCGGGCTGGATGTCGGCCACCACCACCTTCTTGTCGGCGGTGATGTAGAGCTGGTTGCCCCGCAGCGCCAGGCCGTGCGCGGCCTTGAGGTTCTGCGCGACGATCTTTCGCTCATCCACCGTGCCATCGCGGTTGCTGTCGCGCAGCAGCAGCACGTCGCCCTGTTCGCGGCGGCTGGCGTACACATCGCCATTGGGCATGGGCAGGAGCCAGCGCACGTTCTGCAGGTCCTTGGCGAAAACCGTGATGCGGAAACCCGGCGGCACCGTGAGCCGCGAGAGCAGCTCGTCCTGGAACTTCACCGGGCTGGGCTCGAGCACCGTCACCGTCGTGGTGAGGGGGCCATCGCCTGGTGGCAGCTGCGCGTGGACCATCGACGGGGCCAGCAGAAGGGCGGGCAGCGCGCCGCCCAGGGTCACTGTCAGCACGGCGGAGCGCCAAGGGTTCATGAAAATCTCCAAAGGGTTGCGCCAGGGGGCATCAGTCGCCGCTCGGCTCTGGCTTGTCGGGCGCGGGGCGGTACGGCACCTCGGCCGGCGCGTGGTCTTCTTCGGGCTTTTCCGCGTCGCGGTAGGCGCCGCGCTGGTTCTGTTCGAGGTGGGGGGCGTCGCTGCTGCCCAGCGGCGCGTGGTCGCGGCCCCGGCCAAAGTCGCCCTGGGGCTGGCGCGAGGAGGCCCGCACGGCGGCGGGGCGCTTGCTGTCTTCGAGTCGGGTCATGGTCGGTCCTTTCCGTTGGTGTGCAAAGGCGGGGGCAAGGCGCGTACCCGCGCCGTGCCTTCAAGCGGGCACGGTCGCTTCGTGCAGTTGCACCGCGTGCCCCGTCGCCTGGTGGAAGACCGCTTCCAGCGACGCGGCGAACTCGGTGTCCATCACGATCAGCTCGGCGCCTTCGCCCACCTTGGCGCGCGGCCCGTCGACCGCCAGGCTCGACCAGTGGCCATCCACGACGGCGTGGCAGGGGAAGGGGCAGCTGTCGTCCACACGGTACACGCGGGCCCCGACGCTCAGAAGGTCGGCGCAGCGTTCCTGCCACCGCCAACCCAGCGCATGCCGGTGCACCACGACGGTCACACCCACGCCGCTGGCGCTCGCCGCGAGCAGGGCCTTCATCAGGCGGCGCGAGGGCGCTCGCTCGACCATGCTCACGAACACCTGGGCGCGCGCTTTCTCGATCTGCTCGACGAGGGAGTGGCCTGCCTGCAGCGGCACACCGCCCGTGGCGGGCGCGGCCGACAGACCCATGTGCGCGCGCCCGACCGCGATCAAGGGCGGAAAGTAGTTCGCCTGGGGCAGGCGGGCGGCGGAGCTGGAGGCGTGCCAGGCCTCCAGAAAGAGCCGCTGCAGGCGCTGCACCACCGGCCCGCGCATCCGCACGTGGGGACCAAAACTGCAGAGGTCCGGGGAGCGGATGCCCGGCCCGCACCAGGCCACCTCGCCATCCACCACCGCCAGCTGGCGGTGCGTGGCGCGCAGACGGCGGTCCAGCCAGCCGCGCCAGCCGCGCCGGGGGTGGTCTTCGTTCAGGGTGATGCCCGCCTCGCACAGGCGAGAGAGCTCGTCGGTCGCGCGCGCCATGTCCAGCGTGTGCGCGATGACCTGCACGCGCACGCCCTTGCGGCATCGTTCGCCCAGGCAGCCGATGATGTCGGCGCCCAGCCCGGGTGTGTGCAGCAGCGCGGCGTCCAGGTTGATGTGGTCCACCGCGCGCTCCAGCGTGCCGATCAGCGCGGCCCGGACGTCTTCGGTGTGGTCGAAGAGGTCGGCCTGGTTGCCCTCCAGCAGCCGCTCGCCCGGCTCGTCGTCCGCGTCGGTGGCGGCCACGGAGGCACGCTCAGGGCCAAATGGCGTGAAGGCAGGCTGTTTCATGCCCCCCCAGGGCAAGCGGCGTTCCCGGCCGCCTCTTCAGCGGCGGGTGGCCAGCAGCTCGGTCAGCTGATCAAGGTCCGCGGGTTTGATGAGGTGGTGGTCGAAGCCCGCGGCCATGATGCGTTCGCGGTCCGTGGCCTGCCCCCAGCCGGTGAGCGCGACCAGCACCGTGTCGGCCAGCGCGCTGTCCGCGCGCACCAGGCCAGCCAGCTCGTACCCGTCGCGCACGGGCATGCCGATGTCGATGAACGCCAGGGTGGGTGTGCACACCGCCATCGCGGCCAGGGCTTCCTCCACGCCGTAGGCCACCGCGGTGCTGGCGCCCATCAGCCCGAGCAGCTCGGCCAGGGAGTCGGCCGCATCGCGGTTGTCGTCCACCACCAGCACCCGATGGCCCTGGCCGGCGCGCCGCTGGGTCGCCAGGGTGTCCACCATTGCCTGTTCCACCGTCTCCGGCACCAGCGGGAGTTCGACCGTCATCGTGGTCCCTTCGTTGACGCCAGGGCTGCTCGCCATCACACGGCCACCATGCAGTTCCACCAGGCTGCGCACCAGCGTGAGGCCGATGCCCAGGCCGCCCTGCGCCACGCGGGAGGTGTCGCTGATCTGCACGAACATGTCGAACACCGAGCCCAGCATGGCCGGCGGAATGCCCACGCCCGAGTCGCTGACCTGCACGCGCGCGGCGTGCCCGTCCGACCGCAGGCTCACCACGATGCGGCCTTGCGGCGGGGTGAATTTGGCGGCGTTGTTGAGCAGGTTGGCGAACACCTGGGTCAGCCGCACGCCGTCGCCCTGCACGGTGCTGGGCACCGGTGGCAGGTCCAGCACCAGCTCGTGGTGGCCCGCCACGAGCAGGGGTTTGCTGAGCTCGGCGGCGTCGCGCACCACGCGGTGGAGCGAGACCGGTGCCAGGCGCAATTCGATCTTGCCCCGCGTGATGCGCGACACCTCCATGAGGTCGTCGATCAGCCGCACCATGTGCGTCACCTGCCGGTCCATCATGGCGTAGAGGCGCTGGGCGGTGGCCTCGTCCGGCTGCTTCTCCGTGAGGATGCTCAAGGAGGTGCGCAGCGGTGCCAGGGGGTTGCGCAACTCATGCGCCAGCGTGGCCAGGAATTCGGTTTTCCGCTGGTCCGCCTCGCGCAGGCCTTCCAGCGTGGTTCTCAACTGGTACTGCCGCCGGCGTGCCGCCAGCGCCGTGCGCACCGAGCTCACCAGCGAAGCCACCCGCATCGGCCGCTCCAGCACCGTGAGGTTGGCCAGCTGCTCCAGGGCCTCGGTGACCGCCACGGAATCCACGCCCGAGCGCGCCAGCACGATCACCGGCAGGTCGGACCAGGCGGGCTGCGAACGCAAGGCCAGCATCACGCGCCCGAAGCCCTGGTCGGCCAGGATCTCTTCCGCGATCAGCACGGCCGCGGCGCCCACCGCCATTTCTTTCGCCAGTTCGGCGGCATCCGCGCAGGTTTCGGCCACGATGCCCGCGCGTGCCAGCAGGCGAATGGTCATCTCGCCGTCCTTCGCCGTGACCATCCTGAGCAAGACGCGCAGCTCGGGCGACCGAGCCGGAACGTCGGTCATTTCGCTGGCGTGTCGGGATCGACCACGCCTTCCAGGGGAATCGGTACGCCCGTGAGAATGCCGCGGAACTGTCGCAGGGGTGGCCCGAGGGAAAGCCCGTCGGGCGTGATCTTGAAGCTGCGGATGCTGCGCTCGTGCTGGCCGCCGCGCTTCTTCATCACGGAAATCGCCTGCCGCACCTCGCCCTCGGCCTCGAAATAGCGCAGCAGCACCACGGCATCGGCCAGGTAGCTCGCGTCCACCGGCGAGTGCATCTGCATGCCGATCAGCCCGTGCTGCGCACCGATGAGCACGGTGGCCACGCCGGACTGGCCGAGGAAGGTGAGCAGCTCGTGCAGTTGCACGATGAGGAAACGCTCGTCCGGCATGGCGTTGAGGTAGCCGTTGAGGCTGTCGATCACCACCACGCTGGCGTGGTGCTCGGTGACGGCCTGCCGGATCTCGTGCACGAACTCGCCGGGCGAAAGCTCGGCCGGGTCGACCTGCCGCACCCGGATGCGCCCTGACGCCATGTGCTTGGAAATCTCCATGCCCATGCCTTCCGAGCGCGTGCGCATGGTCGCGATGCTCTCGTCGAAGATGAACAGGGCCGTGCACTCGCCGCGCTCGGCCGCCGCCATGGCGAACTGCACCGCCACGCTGGACTTGCCGGTGCCCGGGGCGCCCACCAGCAGCGTGCTGGTGCCGCGCTCGATGCCGCCGCCCAGCAGGTCGTCCAGTTCCTTCAGTCCGCTGGGCATCTTGGTCTGGCTCACGGCTTCGACGTGTTCGGCCGCCACCAGCCGGGGAAAGACGATCAGGCCGCCGCGCGTGATCTTGTAGTCGTGGTACCCACCCCGGAACGACTGGCCCCGGTACTTGAGCACCACCAGCCGGCGCCGGGCGCCGCCATAGTCCGGGTTGATCTGCTCCAGGCGCACCACCGCGTGCGAGATGCTCTGCACCTGCAGGTCGTGTTCCACGGCGGTCATGTCGTCGAGCAGCACCACGGTGCAGTTGCGCCCCGCGAAGAACTGCTTGAGCGCCAGGATCTGTCGCCGATACCGCAGCGAATTGCCGGCCAGCAGCCGCAGTTCGGACAGGGAGTCGAACACCACCCGCGAAGGGTTGATGCGTTTCACGTCCTCCAGGATGCGAATGGTCGTCTCGCCCAGTTCCACCTCGGAGGGGTGGAACACGGTGTACTGCTCCTCGGGCGAGAGCGACTCCTGCGCGGGCAGCATCTCGCGGATTTCCACGCCATTGAGATCCCAGCCGTGGGAGCGGGCCACGCCCTGCAGTTCATCGGCGGTTTCCGAGAGGGTGACGTACAACACGGCCTCACCCATGCGAACCCCTTCCATGAGGAACTGCATCGCGATGGTGGTCTTGCCCGAACCCGGCGAACCCTCGGCCAGGTACAGGCGGCCCGGCGTCAATCCGCCACCGAGCACGTCGTCCAGGCCGGGCACGCCGGTGCGCAGCAACGGTGAGGTGGTGGTGTCGTCGATAGGCAGTGAGGGTCGGGTCATGGCGGGCCGCGTGAAGAGAGGGAGGGTCGGGGTGGCTTAGCCCATCTTCCCACAGGCGCCCGGATGCACCAAGCCACCGCGCCCATCAGGCGGTGGCACCACCGGACAACGCCTTGAAGAAACGAAAGTTGAATTGGGCGCCATACCAACGGAATGGCCGGTTTTCCATGGCCTGATCGTGCGAAGGACGACTACCGAAACTGCTAAGGTCCACTGCCAGTTACAAAATCCAATCACCCTAGCCATCCATGCTGTCTGCCATCACGAATCGGAAATTCTGCGTCCTGAATCTGTTGGCACTTCTCACCGCTTGCGGCGGTGGTTCCGGAGGCTCTCCCGAGGCAGCCCCGCCGCCCGTGCC
>NZ_JBYTAE010000070.1:0-36056 GCF_058787875.1 Hydrogenophaga sp. FW305-3-2-15-A-LB1
CCCCCTTCCCACCCAGGGGCGCCCTCTGCACCCGTCGGGGGCGCATCTTGAGGGTCGCGGTGGTGGGCGCGGGTGTGATCGGCACCACAACCGCGTTCGAACTGACGCGCGACGGCCATGAAGTCACGGTGTTCGAGCGCCGCAGCACCGTGGCCGAAGAAGCCAGCTTTGCCAGCGGCGCGCTCGTCGCCGCAGGTTGGACGGCCGCCTGGAACCGGCCGGAACGCAGCCTGCGCATGCCCTGGGCCTCGCGCCCGGGAGGACTGAAGCTGGCCCGGTTGCCACGCGGCGGAGAGTGGCGCTGGATCTGGCGCTGGCTGCAGGCGGGCCAAGGCCCACGCCAGGCCGAACACCACCGGCAGATGCACCAATGGGTGCAGTACAGCCAGCAGCGCCTGCTGGAAATCACCGAGGAACGGGACCTCGACCATGACCGCAGCCAGGGCATGCTGGTGCTCTGGCGCCATCCGCGGGAGGCGGAGCAAGCCCAGCCCGCCTTGCAACAGATGAAGGACCTCGGGATCGCCTACCGTGAACTCTCGGCCGATCAGGCCCGCGCGCTCGAACCCGCCCTGAATCCTGAAACGCCGTTGCACGGTGCGGTCGAACTGGGCGGGGAAGCCGCGGCCAATTGCCGGGAATTCGCGCTGTCGATCCGCGTCGAGGCCCAGCAACTCGGTTGCCGCTTCGTGTTCAGCACGTCGGTGGACGCCATCGAAACCCTGGGCCCCACGGGTGGTGTGAACCTGCGGCTCTCGAGCGCGGGCACCCCGGATGCCAACGACGTGCAACGCTTCGACGCGGTGGTGGTGTGCGCGGGGGTGCACAGCGCGCGCCTGCTGCACCCACTCGGGCTGCGCCTGCCTTTGCAGCCCGTCTACAGCCACTCGCTCAGTGCTGCGGTGCGTGAGCCGCTGGACGCCCCGCAGTCGGCGGTGCTGGACGCCGGCCATGGCATCTCGATCGCCCGACTGGGCCAGCGCATTCGCGTGGCCGGCGGCAGTGAGTTCGGCGCCACGCCCGGCCAGCCTTCCAAAGCCACGCTGAAACGGCTTTACGGCGTGCTGGCGGACTGGTTTCCCGGTGCCGTGCGTCTGGGTGGCCCCCGGGGCAGCGTGCAGGAATGGCAAGGCGCCCAGGCCACACTGCCCGATGGCCCTCCAGTGCTGGGTGCCACGCGCCAACCCGGCGTGTGGCTGAACCTGGGCCACGGCGGCGCCGGCTGGGCGATGGCCTGCGGCACCGCCCGGGCGCTGGCCGATCAGCTGTCAGGGCGTTCAGCCGAGATCGACATCACCGGCAGCTCGCCCCAGCGCTTCGGTCTCTGAAACCATCCGCGGGCGGTCAGCGCCCGCGCGCAAACATGTTGAAATGCGCCCATTCCTTGAGAGGAGCGAGACCTTGGACACGCGCAGCTTCAACACAGGCACCCGCCTGCACCCGGTGTCCGGCACCGGCCGCGCTGCCTTGTACGGCAGCGCCGCCACGCGGCAGATCGAGCAGCAGGCCGCTTCCACCCTCCCCCACCACACCTTGATGTCGCGCGCCGGCCTGGCGGTGGCGCGGCTCGCACGCGCGCTGCAACCGCACGCGCGGTGCATCTGGGTCGCCTGCGGGCCCGGCAACAACGGGGGCGACGGCCTGGTCGCGGCCACCCACCTGCACCAGTGGGCGCAGGAACGGGGTGGCTTTCCCGAAGTGGTCGTGACACATGCGGTGCGGGATGAGACCCGGATGCCGGCCGACGCCCGTCAGGCCCTGCAGGCCGCGCGCGCCGCCGGCGTGCCGTTCAGCGACGGGCCGCCGACGCGCTTCGATCTCGCCATCGATGCCCTGTTCGGCATCGGCCCGCAAAGGGCGTTGGAGGGAGCTCTCGCCCCATGGCTGGACCTGCTTCGCTCCTGCGCCCAGCCCGTGCTCTGCGTCGATGTCCCCAGTGGGCTGGACGCCGACACAGGCGTCCTGGCGGCCCTGAACGCCCCGTCCCTGGCACCGCCGGGGCCGCGCCACACGCTGTCGCTGCTCACCCTGAAACCCGGTTTGTTCACCGGCACCGGACGCGATGCCGCCGGCAGCGTCTGGTTCGACGACCTGGAGGTCCCGCCAGCGACCGCCGTGCCTGTGACCGCCTGGCTGGCCGGGCAGCCCCAGACCACGGGCACACGGCCGCATGCCAGTCACAAGGGCAGCTTCGGCGACGTGCTGGTGCTCGGTGGCCAAGGCATCGCCGTGCAGGGCGCGGGCATGACCGGTGCCGCCGTGCTCGCCGCTCGGGCCGCGCTGCACGCCGGCGCGGGCCGCGTGTTCGTCGGTCTGCTCGAAGGTGATGCAAGCAGCCCGACGCCTTGGGACCCCGGCTGCCCCGAACTCATGTTCCGCCGTCCGCAGCGGCTGCTGGAGCCCGGCGTCCTCGAAACCGCGAGTGTCGTCTGCGGTTGCGGCGGCGGTGCCTCGGTGGCTGCTCTGCTGCCGCGCGTGCTCTCGGGCGCCCGAACGCTGGTGCTCGACGCCGACGCGCTCAATGCCATCGCCACCGACACCGCGCTGCAAACCCTGCTCGGCCGCCGCCACGGCCGGGGCAGGACAACGGTGCTCACCCCGCATCCCCTGGAAGCCGCGCGCCTGCTGGGCACCACGACCCCCGAGGTCATGGCCCATCGATTGAAGGCTGCACAGGCGCTGGCCGATCGCTTCGGCGCGTTGTGCGTGCTCAAGGGCTCGGGCTCGGTGTTGGCCTCGCCCGGCGAAGTGCCGCTCATCAACGCCAGCGGAAACGCCGCCCTGGCCACCGCCGGCACGGGCGATGTGCTCGCCGGCATGATCGGCAGCGCGATCGCGCCAGCCGGGCTTTCGGGCGAAGGGGTGCGGGACAGGGTCGCTGCGGCCGTGCATCAGCACGGCTGGCTGGCCGACCGCTGGGACGATGGCGCTGCCCCTGGGCTCACGGCCGGGCGCCTGGCGGCGCGGGTGCGGCCACCGGGCTGAAAGCCCGATCAGCCCAGCAGCATCAGGCCGACCTGCAGCAGGATGATCACCACCAGCACCGACAGGTCCACCCCGCCGATCAAGGGCACGACCCGGCGCACCGGGCGCAGGATGGGCGCGCACAGGCGGTCGAGCGTGCCCATCACCGGCGATTGCGGCTGCACCCACGACAGGATGGCGTAGCCGATCAGCAGGATCATCAAGCCCTGCAGCAAGGTGCGCACCAGCAGGCGCACCGCCATGGTGAAGACGATCGTCACCACTCCGGCGGCCGAGCCGGGGGCCGCAGACACGCTCGCCGCCAGCAACCACCACAAGACGCCGAACGCCAACGAAAGCAGCACGGCCGCACCCAGGCTGCCCCAGTCGATGCGGCTCTGTGCCAGCGAGCGTGGCAGCACCCGGCGCAGGGGTGCCACCAGCCAATCGGTCACCGCGATCGCGAAGCGCCCCGGCTGGCCCGACATGTTGATGCGCAGGTGGTTCATCCACGCCCTCAACAGCGCCGCCGCCACGAGGAAGAAGAAGAAGGTTTCGAGCAGGAAGAAAACAATGCGCATGGCGTGAGAGCAGCGGAAGACGGAGGGGACAGAGTGTAGGCTCAGGCGCCCAATCGCAAGGGCGCCCGCGGCGTGCGCGGATCGGGTTCGTGCCCGCTGGCCAGCCGCTCCAACGCGGCGGCCCGCGAGGCCTCCAGAAAGTCCAACATGATGGGCGAGCTGTCGGCCAGCGCATCGCGCCCATGGTGGAACTCGGGATGCCATTGCACGCCGCGCGCATAGGTCCCGCCGGTCCAGCGAATGGCCTCGACCATGCCGTCCAGCGTGGACACGGCCTCCACCACCACGCCCTTGCCCAGTTCCGCCACCGCCTGGTGATGGATGCTGGTCACTCGCAGCTGCGAGGCATTCGGATACAGCTTGGTCAGTGCCGTGCCCTGGAGAAAGGTCACGTCGTGCTCCAGTTGGTCGTACAGATCGGTGTCGACGTGGGCATGGGCCGCCGGGCATTGCGTCGGGATGTCCTGGTACAGCGTCCCGCCGAAGGCCACGTTGAGCAGTTGCGCGCCCCGGCAAACCCCCAGCACCGGCTTCTTCTGAGCGAGAAAGGTGCGCAGCAAGGCCAGCTCATAGCGGTCGCGCACCACGTCGCCCTGCCAGCGTGGGTCCATCGGGGTCTGCCCGTAACTCTGGGGCGCCACGTCGGCGCCACCCTGCAGCACCAGGGCATCCAGCTCCTGCACCACCTGCTCCACCTTGAGATGGCGCGCCGCGTGTTTGCTGTCGTGCGCCACGGCCGGCACCATGAAGGCCACCGCCCCGTGCTCCATGATCCAGTGGGCCAGCGACTGTTCGATGTACTGCAGGATCTTGTTTCGAAACCCCAGTTCCTGCGGCGCCTGGTGCAGCAGGCGCGCCGAGACGCCGATGCGCAAGGCCCGGTCGGTGGGCACGGCCGCAGGCTCGCGCCGGCGCACCACGGTGGCCTTGGCTGGCTTGGCCGCGGGGCTTTTGGTCAGGGCGGCGGAGTTGGGCATGGCGAAGTCGGGTAACGACCGGTTCAGCGCCGGCTCTTGCGAGACTGGCTCGCGGTGCTGCGGGCACCGCCCCGCTCGCCCTTCTTGCCCGCCGCCTTGCGCACGGCGGCCTTGACGTCCATGGCGGGCGCCTGGCGCCCCTGCGGCGCGCCCTCGCTCCGGTTGCGGCGCGACTTGCCCCCCCGGGCAGGCGGCGCCTGATGGTCGGGAGAGGAAGGCAAACCGGTCTTGTCGCGCATGGCCCGCAACACGAGGTCGTCTTCACCGCTGACCAGCCGGAAGTCGATGCGCCGGCCATCCAGGTCCACCCGGCTCACCTGCACCTGCACCCGGGTGCCCAATGCATAGCGAATGCCGGTGCGCTCGCCACGCAGCTCCTGGCGCGCCTCGTCGAACCGGAAGTACTCCCCGCCGAGTTCGGTGATGTGCACCAGCCCCTCGACGTACATCGCATCGAGCGTGACAAAGAGGCCGAAGCTCGTGACCGCGGTCACCACACCGCTGAACTCTTCGCCCAGGTGTTCGCGCATGTACTTGCACTTGAGCCAGGCCTCCACATCGCGGCTGGCCTCGTCGGCGCGGCGCTCGTTGGCGCTGCAGTGCAAGCCTGCGGCTTGCCAGGCCAGCGTGTCGGCCGACGGTTTCTTCACCACCTCGCCCGCCACCGGCGGCTTCACACGGCTCGCCAGCCGCTTGCTCAACTTGGCGTGCGCCTCGCCCGGCGTGGGCAGGTTCGGCAGCTCATAGCGCTTGCGCGCCAAGATGGCCTTGATCACGCGGTGCACCAGCAGGTCGGGGTAGCGCCGGATCGGGCTCGTGAAGTGCGTATAGGCCTCGAACGCCAGACCAAAGTGCCCGCTGTTGATGGGCGTGTAGATCGCCTGCTGCATGGAGCGCAGCAGCATGGTGTGGATCTGCTGGGCCTCGGGGCGGTCTTTGGTGGCGTTGGCGATCGCTTGGAAATCGCCCGGTTTGGGGTTGTCGCCGATCGTCTGCGACACACCCATGGCCTTGAGGTAGTTGCGCAGGATTTCCTGCTTCTCCGGTGTGGGACCTTCGTGCACGCGGAACAGACCGGTGTGCTTGCCCTCCTGGATGAAATCGGCCGAGCACACGTTGGCCGCGAGCATGGCTTCCTCGATCAGCTTGTGCGCGTCGTTGCGCGTGCGCGGCACGATCTTCTCGATGCGGCCCGACTCGTCGCAGACGATCTGCGTCTCGGTGGTTTCGAAATCCACCGCACCGCGCTCGCCGCGCGCCATCAGCAGGGCGCGGTACACGTCGTGCAGATTGAGCAGGTAAGGCACCAGCGCCTTGCGCTGCGCGGCCTCCGGCCCCCGGGTGTTCTGCAGGATCGCAGCCACCTCGGTGTAGGTGAAGCGCGCGTGGCTGAACATCACCGCCGGGTAGAACTGGTAGGCGTGCACCTCGCCCTTGGCATTGACCAGCATATCGCACACCATGCACAGGCGTTCGACACCGGGGTTCAGCGAGCACAGGCCGTTGGAGAGCTTCTCCGGCAGCATGGGAATCACGCGGCGCGGGAAATAGACCGAGGTGGCACGGTCATACGCATCGACGTCGATCGGTGAACCGGTCTCCACGTAGTGGCTCACGTCGGCAATCGCCACCAGCAGGCGCCAGCCCTTGCCCTTGCCGACCTTCGCCGGCTCGCAATACACGGCGTCGTCGAAGTCGCGCGCGTCTTCGCCGTCGATCGTCACCAGCGGCACGTCGCGCAGGTCGACGCGGTGCTTGTGGTCGGCGGCGCGCACGTGGTCCGGCAGCGCGCGCGCCTGGGCGAGTGCGGCATCGGAAAACTCGTGCGGCACGCCGTACTTGCGCACCGCGATCTCGATCTCCATGCCGGGGTCGTCGATCTCACCCAGCACCTCCTTCACGCGCCCCACCGGTTGACCGTACAGCGCCGGCGGCTCCGTCAGTTGCACCACCACCACCTGGCCGGGCTTGGCCGATCCGGTGGCGCCCTTGGGGATCAGCACGTCCTGCCCGTAGCGCTTGTCCTCGGGGGCGACGAGCCACACACCGCTTTCCTGCAACAGGCGCCCGATGATGGGGGAGTCGGAACGTTCGACGATTTCGGTCACGCGCCCTTCGGGGCGCCCCTTGCGGTCCAGCCGCACGATGCGGGCCTTGACCCGGTCCTTGTGCAACACCGCGCGCATCTCGTTGGAGGGCAGGTAAATGTCGGCCTGGCCATCGTCGCGGATCACAAAACCGTGTCCATCGCGATGTCCGGAAACGACACCTTCATATTCGGCCAACAGGCTGTTTTTTTCGTTCACTTTTTGGATCGCTTTTTTTCTCTGCTATACTTCTGGTTTTCCTGAAAGCCCAGGTGGCGGAATTGGTAGACGCACTAGTTTCAGGTACTAGCGAGTAACATCGTGGAGGTTCGAGTCCTCTCCTGGGCACCAATCATAAAGGGCTTGCAAACGTGATGTTTGCAAGCCCTTTTCTTTTGCCTTATCAAGATGCAAAGCCTGCAAGCAGGCTTTGCGCATACGGTTGAGTTGCTTCACATTCTGAAGCACCCGATGTGGCCGGCGAGTGTGCAGTCCGGCCATCGCAGTCACCGTCAAACCGGGACCGCCAACAGGTCGTGTCCCTGTGCCGCGACCACACGGGCCTTGGTGAATTCGCCGACCTTCATGGTCTTGCTGATCTTCTCTGGCGACAGCAGCCGCACCACACCATCGATCTCCGGCGCATCGGCGTAACTGCGTCCGATGCCGCCCTTCTTGCCCAGGCTCGGCGCGGAATCCACCAGCACCTGCATGGTCGCGCCCACGCGCTGCTGCAGCTTCTCGGCCGACACGGCCTCGGCCACCGCCATGAAGCGCGCCCGGCGTTCTTCCCGCACGGCATCGGGCACGGCGTCCGGCAGCTCGTTGGCCGTGGCACCCGGCACCGGCGAATAGGCGAAGCAGCCGGCGCGGTCGATGCGCGCCTCGCGCACGAACTCCAGCAAGTGGCCGAACTCGGCCTCGGTCTCGCCAGGGAAGCCGGCAATGAAGGTGCTGCGCACCACGATCTGCGGGCAGAGCTCGCGCCAGCGCGCGATGCGCTCCAGGTTCTTCTCACCACTGGCGGGCCGCTTCATGCGGCGCAGCACGTCCGGATGGCTGTGCTGCAACGGCACGTCCAGGTAAGGCAGGCACAGGCCGTCGGCCATCAGCGGAATGATCTCGTCCACGTGCGGATACGGGTACACATAGTGCAGCCGCACCCAGGCGCCATAGCCCTGGGCCAGTTCACCCAGCGAGCGCACGAGATCGAACATGCGCGTCTTCACCGGCTTGCCATCCCAGAAGCCGGTGCGGTACTTCACATCGACGCCATAGGCCGAGGTGTCCTGGCTCACCACCAACAGCTCCTTCACGCCAGACTCGAACAGCTTGCGCGCTTCGGTCAGCACGTCGCCGATCGGTCGGCTCACCAGATCGCCGCGCATGGACGGGATGATGCAGAACGTGCAGCGGTGGTTGCAGCCCTCACTGATCTTCAGGTAAGCGTAATGGCGCGGCGTGAGCTTGATGCCCTGCGGCGGCACCAGGTCCACAAAGGGGTCGTGCGGCTTGGGCAGGTGCTCGTGCACCGCCGTCATCACCTCGTGCGTGGCATGCGGGCCGGTCACGGCGAGCACGCTGGGGTGCATCTGCCGCACCAAGTTGCCGCCGCCCTCGCCTTCGCGCGCGCCCAGGCACCCGGTCACGATCACCTTGCCGTTCTCGGCCAGGGCTTCGCCAATGGTGTCCAGGCTCTCGCGAACGGCGTCGTCGATGAAGCCGCAGGTGTTGACGATCACCAGATCGGCACCGGCAAAGGTTTTGGAGGTTTGGTAACCCTCGGCGCTGAGTTGCGTGAGGATCAGTTCGGAGTCGGTCAGCGCCTTAGGGCAACCCAGGCTGACGAACCCGACTTTGGGTGTTTTGGCGGCGGAGGCGGTGTCGTAAGTCATTGTTTCCATTTGAATTCCGCCGGGCTACCTGGCTGAAGAGCGTGGTCCGTTATTGTAAGGCGGCGCGTCGATTTGGCTGACAGCACATTCCTTGGCCCCTCGCCGGCAGCGGTCGGCCAGACAGGCACGGGCACCGGCACGCGGATTGCCACACACGAGCGGCATGACACGGACCACACCTTCCCTCCACATCGGCACCGCAGGCTGGGGCCTACCGCGAGCGGTGGCCGAGGCATTTCCGGGCGACGGGGCGCTGCTGGAGCGCTATGCACGGGTGCTGGGCTGCACGGAAATCAACACCACCTTCAGCCGCACCCACCGCACGGACACCTTCGAGCGCTGGGCGATGCAGACACCGACCGGTTTCCGCTTCTCGGTGAAGCTGCCCAAGGCTTTCACGCACGTGGCGCGGCTGAAGGTTCCACCCGAGGAGGTGGGCGCCTTCGTTTCGTCGCTGGCGGGACTCGGCGAGCGCCTGGCGGTGCTGCTGGTGCAACTGCCACCGTCGTTGGGATTCGATCCCGAGGTGGCACGCGACTTCTTTCGCTCGGTACGCGCGGAATACCCGGGTGCGGTCGTCTGCGAACCGAGGCATCCCACCTGGTTCACGGCGGTGGCCGAGCGCTTGCTGGTGGAGCAGCGCATCGGTCGCGTGGTCGCGGATCCGCCCAAACCTGCCGGCGCCGGGGAGCCAGGCGGCTGGCTCGGCGAGCGCGGAGACGGCCAGGGTGCCGTCGTCTACTGCCGTTGGCACGGCTCGCCACGCATGTATTGGTCGGCTTACGACGACGACTGGCTTGAGGCCAGGGCGCGGGAGTTGTTGAACTGGCCAGCGACCACCCAAGTCTGGTGCATCTTCGACAACACGGCGGCGGGCGCAGCAGCCGACGACGCGCTGCGGCTGGCAGCGAGAATGGCGAGACTCAGCGCTTGAGCCCCAGCGCCGCCAGCATCTGCTCGCTGTTCTTCTGCATCTGCTCCTGCATCTGCGTGAAGGCCGTGCGCGACTGCTCCAGGTAGGTGCCCATCATGCCCTGCATCATGGGCGACTGCACGTTCATGAACTGCTTCCAGGCTTCCGGGTTGACGCCCGTGGACTGCTCGGCCATCTTGTGCTGCAGGTCCATGAAGATCTGGACGTTCTTTTCGAGGTAGGCGCCCATGAAATCCTGCATCGCATGGCCATAGAACCGGATGATGTTGGCCAGCACCTGCTCGGTGAAGATCGGCACGCCCGCCGTCTCTTCTTCCAGGATGATCTGCAGCAGGATGCTGCGCGTGAGGTCGTCGTTGGTCTTGGCGTCCCGAACCACGAAGGGCTCGTTGTCCATGACCAGCGACTTCACTTCGGCCAGCGTGATGTACGACGAGGTGTCGGTGTCGTAGAGACGCCGGTTCGGGTACTTCTTGATCACACGCACGGCGGGCGCACGTTCGCTGCCGCTACCGGCCTTGGTTTTTTGCACTGCGGGACTTTCTGGAAGGAACGGGCGAACAAGGCCCGTCGTCTGCGGGAAGGATAGGGCACATTCTAAAAACCCGCCCCTGGGCCGCAAGCATGGGTTTTCCCTGTGCGGGGAGCCTTGCGAGACAGCGTCCGGCGATGCCCTGGCGCCGGACAGACGAAAAAAAAGCAGACTGCGGGATCTGCTTTCTGTTTCCGGGGCCTGGTTGACCCCGAAGAAGTTTGGTAGGCGCGATTGGACTCGAACCAACGACCCCCACCATGTCAAGGTGGTGCTCTAACCAGCTGAGCTACGCGCCTACAAACGATTCGAAGCCTCGCAGTATAGCAGTGTTCCGGGGCACTTCTGGTCGCCCCATCACATCATTTGCGGCGCACCACCCGCACACCCGGCACATCGCCCACCACGGACATGGCCCGCAACACCTGTCGGGCGTCCGACACCTCGATGGTGAAGGTCATCCAGGCCACGTCCTTGACCGACTGGGTCTGCACCCCGATCACGTTCATCTTCTCGCGGGCGAACACGTCGGAAATGTCGCGCAGCAGGCCCTGGCGGTCCTGCGCCTCGATGGCCACGTCCACCGGGTACACGGCCGCGCGGCCATCCCGATCCGGAGCGACCTGACCACTCCACTGCACCTCGATCACGCGGTCTGGGTTCTTGCGCTGCAGGTGGGCGAAATCGCTGCAATCGGCTCGGTGGATGCTCACGCCCTTGCCGCGCGTCACGAAACCGCCAATGTCGTCCGGCGGCGCCGGCTTGCAGCACTTGGCCAGTTGCGTCATGAGCGAATCCACCCCGACCACCAGCACCCCACCGCTGGGCTGGCTGGAGGACTTGCGCGGCTTCTTGAGCCACACGGGAATTTCGGACGGCGCCTCGGGCTCGGGCGGGCGCAGGTGCGTCTCGATGGCCCGCAGCGACAGTTCGTCCTTGCCCACCTGCTCGAAGAGCTCCTGCGCGGAAGCCAGGCCCATGGAGACGGCAAGGTCGTCGAACTTCAGCGCGGTCTTGCCCTCGCGCTGCAGCAGTTTTTCCACCGCCTCGCGCCCGCGCGCCATGGTCTCCTCCATGGCCTGCGCGTTGAACCACGCGCGCACCTTGCTCTTGGCCCGGTGGCTGACGAGGTAGCCCAGTTCGGCATTGAGCCAGTCGCGCGACGGCCCGCCCTCTTTCGCGGCGGTGACTTCCACCGTCTGCCCGTTCTGCAGGGGCGTGTTGAGCGTGACCATGGCGCCATCGACGCGCGCGCCCCGGCAGCGGTGGCCCAGGTCGGTGTGCACGCTGTAGGCGAAGTCCACCGCCGTGGCACCCTGGGGCAATTCGACGATGGCCGCATCGGGCGTGAGCACGTAGATGCGATCGTCGAACAGCCCCTGCGCGGTGCCGCTCAGGTCGCGTTCCCAGGCCAGCAGCTGGCGCAGCACCGCGATCTTGGCGTCGTACTCCGAGCTGGCCGAGACGCCGGCATAACCCTTGGCTCCCGCCTCCTTGTACGCCCAATGCGCGGCCACGCCGTGTTCGGCATGGTCGTGCATGGCCTGGGTGCGGATCTGGATCTCGAAGGCCCGGCCCTGCTCATCGCGCACCACCGTGTGCAGCGACTGGTAGCCGTTCGGTTTGGGTTTGGCGATGTAGTCGTCGAATTCGTCGGCCACCGGCACATAGTTCGCATGCACATGGGCCAGCGCGGTGTAGCAATCATCGCGGCCGGGCACGATCACGCGCAGCGCGCGGATGTCGAACACCTGGTCGAAGTCCAGCGACTTGCCGCGCATCTTCTTGACGATGCTGTAGATGTGCTTGGGCCGTCCCTGCACGGAAGCGGCCACGCCCTGGCGTTGCAGCTCGGCCTCGAGCTGCTGGCGCACCTGCTCCACATGGGCTTCGCGTTCGGCGCGTTTCTCGTCCAGCAGCCGGGCCACGTGCTTGTAGGTCTGCGGCTCCAGGAAACGGAAGGCCAGGTCTTCCATCTCCCATTTGATCTGCCAGATGCCCAGGCGGTTGGCCAGCGGCGCGAAGACGTGCAGCGACTCGCTGGCCAGCGCGTCGCCAGGCTCGCCCTTGCAAGCGGCGAAGTAGCGCAGGGTCTGCAGCCGGGACGCCAGGCGCAGCATGACCACGCGCAGGTCGCGCGAGAAGGCCAGCAGCATCTTGCGCACGTTCTCGGTCTGGCTCGCGGCCAGCTCGGACACCGGCGCCTTGCCGGGCGTGGCCACGGGCAGGGCCTGCTCCTGCGCCGCCTGGCGTTCCTCTTCCTTCTTGGCCAGCACCTCGGCCGACTTGATCCGGGCCTGGCGCTGCAACTGCACCAGCTTGGTGGTCTCCAGCGCCAGCGCCGCGAAGTTGTCGCCAAACGCCTTGGCGATCACCTCTTGCGGGCGGTTCAGGTGCTGGCAGGCGTACACCAGATACGCCGCCGCCTGCATCGCCTCGGAGCCGCCGATGTCGTGCAGCACGCCGGCCACGGCATCGGCATGCGCCAGGGTGTTCTCGCCGGTGTCGAGCTGTTCGCTGCCCAGCAAGGGTTCCGCGAACGCGCGCGCGCGGGCCAGTGCGTTGGCCTGCTTGGGCAGGCTGTCGGAAGTGGCCGCCACGATCGCCGAGGGCACGGCCGGCGCGCGCTCGATGAGGGTGGCCGCATGGGAGGCCTCGGACGAGGTCGGGGAAATCACACGTTTCATGAATCGCTCAACAACCAACCGCTCAGTTGGACCAGAGGAAGTCCCGGACGGCGGCCACCTGATCATCGGCCACCAGCGTTGGCGCGTGGCCCACGCCGTCAAAAACCACACAGCGCGCCCTGGGACCGCGCCGCCCCATCTCGGCGGCGGTGGCTTCGGAGAGCAGGTCCGACTGCCCGCCGCGCAGCAGCAGGGTGGGCACGGTGATGGTGTCGTACAGCTGCCAGAGGGTGGCCTCGCCGTCGCGGGCGATCTGCCGGGCCTGTGCCTCGTCGGCCATGCCGGTCAGGGCCTTGACGGGCATGGCGATGGCCGGGTCGTAGTGCAGCCACCAGCGCCCGTCGCGCTCGCGCAGCAGCGGCAGGGACAGCGCCCGCCATTGCGCCGGCGTGTGGGGGCCGAAGCCGGTGGAAATCGAGGCCAGGTAATCCAGGGCCGCCTGCTCGCTGTCGAACGAGGGGTTCTGCCCCAGGTAGGTGCTGATGCGCTGCAGTGCCTCCCACTGGATGGCCGGCCCCACATCGTTGAGCACCAGGCGGCGTGGTGCCAGGGCGGGCTGGGCCGCGATCGCCATGCCGATCAGACCGCCCATGCTGGTGCCGACCCAGTCGATCACGGCCTTCGGGTTCGCTGCGCGCACATGCATCAGCAGCGCCGCCAGGTCGGCCGCGTAGGTGGGCACCTGGTAGGCCATGGGATCGGCCAACCAGTCGCTGTGGCCGCGCCCGGTCACGTCGACCGCGATCACGCGGCAGCGGTCGACCAGGGCGCGCGCCAGGGTGTCGAAGTCGCGCCCCTGGCGCGAGAGACCGTGCACGCAAACCACCACATGGCGGCTATCGCCCGAAGCACTGGCCCAGTCCCAATAGGCCATGCGGCGCGGTTCGCCGGTGCGGGCCACGGGCCCGGTGACGGGAAGGTATTGGAGGTTCGGTTCTTGCATGGTGTGACAGTGCGAAGCGGGCGCCTGGAGGCGTCCGTGATAATGCCTTGAGCGCTTTTCAACCCATCGTACTGGAACTGGAGTTCACTTCATGCTTGCCAACAAGACCGCCCTCGTCACCGGCTCCACCAGCGGCATCGGCCTGGGCATTGCCAAGGCCCTGGCGCGCCAGGGTGCCAACATCGTGCTCAACGGTTTCGGCGATGCCGAAGGCCCCAAGGCGGAGATCGCGGCGCTGGGCGCCAAGGTCGCCTACCACGGCGCCGACATGAGCAAACCGGCGGAGATCGAGGCCATGATGGCCTTCGCGGCCAGCACCTTCGGCCAGGTGGACATCCTGGTGAACAACGCCGGCATCCAGCACGTCGCGCGCGTGGAAGACTTTCCCGTCGAGCGCTGGGACGCGGTCATCGCCATCAACCTCAGCAGCGCCTTCCACGCCAGCCGCCTGGCCCTGCCCGCGATGCTCAAGTCCAACTGGGGCCGCATCATCAACGTGGCGTCGGTGCATGGGCTGGTGGGTTCGGCCGAGAAGTCGGCCTACGTCGCGGCCAAGCACGGCATCGTGGGCCTGACCAAGGTCACGGCGCTGGAGAACGCCACCACCGGCGTCACCTGCAACGCGATCTGCCCGGGCTGGGTGCTCACCCCGCTGGTGCAGAAACAGGTGGACGCCAAGGCCGTGGCGCAAGGCATTTCCAACGCGGACGCCACCAAACAGCTGCTGGGCGAAAAAGAGCCGTCCATGCAGTTCACCACCCCGGAAGAACTGGGCGAGCTGGCGGTGTTCTTCTGCTCGGCGGCCGGCAACAACGTGCGGGGCGTGGCCTGGAACATGGACGGCGGCTGGGCCGCCCAGTAACAGCAGCCCCCCCGCCGCGCTTCGCACGTCCCCCTCCAGGGGGGGCGCCAGCGGCCCGGCAAAGCCGGTTCCGCGGCACCTCTGGACCGCGCCGTCTCAGGCGCAGAAGTTGTCTATTTCAGCTGGATCGAGCCCGACACGGTGACGTTGACCGTGGACTTGCCGGCTTCCACCGGCACGGCGGCGTCCGACATCGCGGCCTTGGCTTCCATGGCCATGGCGCGCGGCTGGAACGGGCGCACTTCCTGGTCGGCCGAACTCACATTGATTTCGCGCAGGCTGTAGCCGGAGAAACCGAAGCCCTTGCTGACTTCATCGGCCCGGGCCTTGAAGCGCTCGATGGCCAGCGCCTGCACATCGGACTCGAGCTTGCGGCGTGCGTCGCGCGAGAGCGAGAAGCTGGTGCCCGACATGGTCAGGGTCTGGATCTTGCCGGCCGTGGCGCTGATGAGGGCGAAGTCGCGTCCTTCGAGCACCAGTTCGGTGCTGCCCTGCCAGCCGTTGATCTTGCCGTTGCTGCTGTAGCGCGGATACAGGCTGAACTGGCCGGTGCGGACCTCCAGCTGCTGCGGCTTGGCGTTGGCGCGGGCCACGGCCAGCGCGGCGTCGAGTGCCTGCTTGAGCTGGTTCTGCACCGTCACGGCGTCGCTGCCCTCGCGCGTGGTGTTCAGGCTCATGCTCAGCCAGTCCTGGGGCACCTCCAGGAAACCGCTGGCGGCGATGTTCACCACGTTGGCGGGCACGGGCACCGTGACCTGGGCCATCGCCGAAGCGCTCAAGCCCAGCCCGAGGGCCAGCACGGAGGAGAGAAGAAAGCGGGAAGAAGAAGAGGGACCGGAGAAACGACGCGAGGAAGACAGGGTCATGGTTTGAACTTGAAGTCGTGATGCGGCTGGTCGCGAAGCTGTTCGCGCAGACGCTGGCGCTCTTCCACCGAAAGTCGGTAGGGTTTGCGGCTGTCGTCCATGTCATCGAAGGGCTGTCGCAGCGCATCGCGCAAGCGCATCGTGCTGCGTGGGTCGCTTTCGTCGGCCGAGATCGGCATGACGGCCACCGGCGCATCCGAGGGCATCGGATGCACGCGCTGGTCGCCCGGCGCGGCATAGGCCGAACCCAGGGTGACTAGCAACAAACCACTCGACAGATACGATTTCATGGTGCACTCAAGTATGGTCAATTCGCCGATTGTGTGATGTGGGCGAGGTGAAGCGGCGGAGTATGCGGGCAACATCTGTAACAGCGTGTCATAAAAATAAAAAATGAGTGCTGACAAGCACTTGGCGCTGCCACAATCGAGTTTGTTACATTTAACGGAAGTTGCTCCCATGCCACAAACCACTGTCCGTCCCAACAAAGTGCTGGTCGTCGACGACGACGTCCGCATCCGCGACCTGCTGCGCCGCTACCTCATGCAGGAAGGCTTCGAGGTCATGCTGGCCGAAGACGGCAAGGCCCTCAACCGGGTTCTGCAACGCGACTCGGTCGACATCATCGTGCTCGACCTGATGATGCCCGGCGAAGACGGCCTGTCGATCTGCCGCCGCCTGCGCGCCAATGGCGACCGCACGCCCATCATCATGCTCACCGCCAAGAGCGAGGACGTGGACCGCATCGTGGGCCTGGAGGTCGGCGCCGACGATTACCTGGGCAAACCCTTCAACCCGCGCGAGCTGCTGGCCCGCATCCACGCCGTGCTGCGCCGCCGCCCGCCCACCGAGGTGCCGGGTGCACCGTCGCAGGACCAGGAAGTGGTGAAGTTCGGCCCGTTCGAGTTCGACCTGAGCCTGCGCACCCTGCGCAAGGAAGGCGCCGACCTGCCGCTGACCACCGGCGAATTCGCCATGCTCAAGGCCCTGGTGCGCCACCCGCGCCAGCCCCTGTCGCGCGAAAAACTGGCCCAGCTGGCGCGCGGCCGCGAGTTCGAGCCCTTTGACCGCAGCCTGGACGTGCAGGTCTCCCGCCTGCGCAAGCTGATCGAAGAGGACGCCGCGTCGCCGCGTTACCTGCAGACCGTCTGGGGCGTGGGTTATGTCTTCGTGCCCGATGGCAATGCCTGATGTCCGACGAGTCACGCGTTCCGTTCGAGACCCAGCCAGCCTCGCTGGAGACAGCGCCCGCCCCGCTGGACATGCGTCCCTCGCGGGGCGTGAGCCTGTTCTGGCGCACGTTCTTCTTTCTTGCCCTGCTGCTGGTCGGCTGCACCGTCGCCTGGCTGCAGACCTTCCGCGCGCTGGAGTACGAGCCGCGGGCGCTGCAGAGCGCGAACCAGCTGGCCTCGCTGGTCAACCTCAGCCGCGCCGCCCTGGTGCACTCGGACGCCATCGCCCGGGTCTCGCTGATCAAGACCCTGGCCAGCGAGGAAGGCCT
This sequence comes from Hydrogenophaga sp. FW305-3-2-15-A-LB1, assembly GCF_058787875.1. NCBI lineage: Bacteria > Pseudomonadati > Pseudomonadota > Betaproteobacteria > Burkholderiales > Comamonadaceae > Hydrogenophaga > Hydrogenophaga sp. FW305-3-2-15-A-LB1. The sequence continues at coordinate 16,830 of NZ_JBYTAE010000070.1, forward strand.
GCGCATCGCGCCGCGTGAGCCCACCGACACCTTCCGCCTCTACAACACCGACGCACTGAGCCGCAACGTGGCCGAGCGCCTGCGGGGCCGGCTCGGGCCCGACACGCTGGTGGCGCGCGAAGTCAATGGCGCGCCAGGCCTGTGGATCGGCTTCACCATCGACGGCGACCCCTACTGGCTGCTCACCGACCCCTCGCGCATCGGCCCGGTGGCGGGCACCACCTGGCTGATCTGGCTGGGCACCGCCGCCCTGCTCTCGCTCACGGGCGCGGCGCTGATCGCGCGCCTGATCAACCGGCCACTGAAGAAGCTCTCGTTCGCGGCCAGCCGCGTGCGCGAAGGCGATTTCAACGCGAGCCAGCTCAACGAAGCCGTGGCCACCAGCGAGATCCGCGAGGTCAACATCGGCTTCAACCGCATGGCCCAGCGGCTCTCCAAGATCGAGCAGGACCGGGCCCTGATGCTCGCCGGCATCTCGCACGACCTGCGCACGCCGCTGGCCCGCCTGCGCCTGGAAACCGAGATGAGCGTGGACGACGCGCAGGCGCGCGAGCACATGGCGGCCGACATCGACCAGGTCAACGCCATCATCGACAAGTTCCTCGACTACGCCCGCCCCGACCACCTCAAGCCCGAGCGCGTGAGCCTCAACCAGGTGGTGGACGCCGCGATCTTCTCGGTCGGCCAGGACCCGAACACCTACATCACCACCAACATCCCGCGCGACACCGCCGTGATGGGCGACGCGGTGGAACTGCAGCGCGTGTTCTCCAACCTGATCGAGAACGCCATGCGTTACGGGCGCGACCCGGAAACCGGCATCGCCAAGATCGACATCGCGGCCAAGGCCAAGGACGACGACGTGCTGGTCAAGCTGCGCGACCACGGGCAAGGCGTCAACCCGGAGCAGCTCGAACAGCTGACCCAGCCGTTCTACCGGGGCGACGTCTCGCGCAGCGCGGCCACCGGCACCGGCCTGGGCCTGGCCATCGTGGACCGCGCCATCGCGCGCATGGGCGGCCGTTTCGCGCTGGCCAACAGCAGCACCGGGGGCCTCGCGGCCCACATGAAACTGGTCAAGGCGCCGTCTTGACGAGCAGCGCCACCGCGCGCGCCTCGATCGACAGGCCCTGCCCCACGGGGCCGATCTTCTCGGCCGTCTTGGCCTTCACGTTGACCTGACCGGTCGCCAGCCCCAGCGTGCGGGCGATGCCTTCGCACATGGCGGCGATGTGGGGCGCGAGCTTGGGCGCCTGCGCGATCACGGTGCTGTCGATGTTGCCGATCTCGAAACCCGCCTCGCGCACCCGGCGCGCCGCCTCGGCCAGCAACACGCTGGAGTCGGCGCCTTTGAAACGTTCGTCGGTGTCGGGGAAATGGCGGCCGATGTCGCCCAGCGCCGCCGCGCCCAGCAGCGCGTCGGTGATGGCGTGCAGCAGCACGTCGGCATCGGAATGGCCGAGCAGCCCCTGGCTGTGGGGAATGCGCACGCCGCCGATGATGAGCGGCCGCCCGGGCACCAGCGCGTGCACGTCCCAGCCCTCGCCGATGCGGAACGACGGAACGGTGTTGGGGTTCATGAACGGCTCCTGAGCACGGCTTCGGCGAGCGCGAAGTCTTCGGGGTAGGTGACTTTGAAGTTCTGCGCGCTGCCACGCACCAGCAGCGGCCGGTGGCCCGCCATCTCCATGGCGCTGGCCTCGTCGGTCACACCGGCGAAGCCACCGGGCGCCGTGGCCGCCAGCGCGGCCTGCAAGGCACCCAGGCGGAACATCTGCGGCGTCTGCGCCAGCCACTTGTCGGCGCGCTCCACCGTGGCCGCCACGCGCCCACCGGTTTCGGCCTTGAGCGTGTCCGGCAAGGGCAGTGCCAGCAGGCCGCCCACGGCATCGTTCCAGCAGGCGTCGATCAGGGCATCCACCTGGGCCGGCGTGACGAGGCAGCGCGCGGCGTCGTGCACCAGCACCCAGTCGTCCACCCCGGCGCCCTGCTCGCTCAAGGCCTGCAGGCCGTTGAACACGCTCTCGGCGCGCGTGGCCCCGCCGCGGCGCGCCAGCGTGGTGCCCACGGGCTGTGAGGCCCAGAAGCTATCGTCGGGCGCGATGACGACCACGCAGCCTTGCAGGCGCGCCACGGCGCGCAAGGCCGCCAGGGTGTGCATCACCATGGGCTGGCCGGCGATCGGCTGGTACTGCTTGGGGATGTCGGTGCCGGCCCGGGTGCCGGTGCCCGCACAGGGCAGCAGCGCATGGCATCGGGGAGCGCCCGGGCGGGTCAATTCGGTGTCGGCATGGGGCATGGTGTGCCTGCATTCTAAAATCAGCCCTCACACCCCCGCCCTCCCGGTCGGGGGTGTTCGTCATGGCCGCATTGGCCCACCACGCACTCAAGTCCACCCCGCACGCCCCTCCATCTCCCATGGACTTGCCCAAACTCACCCCCGGCAAACGCCACACCGTGCCGCATCCCGGCGGCTCGGCCGATGCCCTGATGCTGGCCCAGCTGGGCGAGCGCGAAAAAGCCGCCGGCCGACTCACCGCCATCGTCACCGCCGACGCCAACGACGCGCAGCGGCTGATCGACGAGATGGCGTTCTTCGCGCCCGGCCTGCGCTGCGCCCTCTTCCCCGACTGGGAAACGCTGCCCTACGACACCTTCTCGCCGCACCAGGACCTGATCAGCGAACGCTTGGCCACGCTCTGGCGCATCTCGCAGCGCGACAAGGACACCGGCGCCGACGTGGTGCTCGTCCCCGCCACCACCGCGCTGTACCGGCTCGCGCCGCCGTCCTTTCTGGCCGGCTACACCTTCCACTTCAAGGTCAAGCAGAAGCTCGACGAAGCCAGGCTCAAGGGCCAGCTGACCCTGGCGGGTTACCAGCACGTGACGCAGGTCGTGAGCCCCGGCGAGTACGCGGTGCGCGGCGGCCTGATCGACCTCTTCCCCATGGGCAGCCTGGTGCCCTACCGGGTGGACCTGTTCGACGACGAGATCGACAGCATCCGCACCTTCGACCCCGACAGCCAGCGCAGCCTCTACCCGGTGAACGAGGTGCGGCTGCTGCCCGGGCGCGAGTTCCCGATGGACGACGCGGCGCGCGCCAAATTCCGCAGCCGCTGGCGCGAGCTGCTCGAAGGCGACCCGACCAAGAGCCGCATCTACAAGGACATCGGCAACGGCGTGGCCACCGCCGGCATCGAGTACTACCTGCCGCTGTTCTTCGACGACACCGCCACCGTGTTCGACTACCTCGGCGCGGACGCGACCGTGGTGCTGCATGGCGACCTGGAGCCCGCCTTCCAGCGCTTCTGGCAGGACACCAAGGACCGCCACCGCCTGCTGCGCGGCGACACCGAGCGGCCGGTGCTGCCGCCCGAAGCCCTGTTCCTGGGCACCGAGCAGTTCTACACCCGCGCCAACCAGCACGCGCAGTACGTGGTGCGCCCGGCGCAGCAGGAGATCGAACACGGCGCGCACGTGCAGAAGCTGGGCGACCTGTCCGTGGTGCGCGGCGCCGAAGACCCGCTCTCGCGCCTGCAGGCCCACATCCGCAACACCGCGCACCGCGTGCTGCTGCTGGCCGAAAGCGATGGCCGGCGCGAGAGCCTGCTGGACTTCCTGCGCGCCAGCGGCGTCCACCCGCCGGCCTTCGACTCGCTCGCCGAGTTCCAGGCCAGCGAAGAAAAGACCGGCATCGCCACCGCCGCGCTCGCGGTCGGCTTCTCCTGGCTGGACGACGGCATCGACTTCGTCACCGAGACCGAGCTCTTCGCCGCCGGCCCCACCACGCGCCGGCGCAAGAAGCAGGAACAGGTCAGCGACGTCGACGCGCTGATCAAGGACCTGTCCGAGCTCAACCTGGGCGACCCCGTGGTGCACAACGCGCACGGCATCGGCCGCTACCGCGGCCTGGTGAACATGGACATGGGGGAGAAAAACCCCGACGGCAGCCCCGCGCTGCAGGAATTCCTGCACCTGGAGTACGCCGACAAGGCCGTGCTCTATGTGCCGGTGAGCCAGTTGCAGCTGATCGGCCGCTACACCGGCGTGAGCGCCGACGAGGCGCCGCTGCACAAGCTGGGCAGCGGCCAGTGGGAAAAGGCCAAGCGCAAGGCGGCCGAGCAGGTGCGCGACGCCGCCGCCGAGCTGCTCAACATCTACGCCCGCCGCGCCGCGCGCCAGGGCCATGCGTTCCGCTACTCGGCGCAGGACTACGAGGTGTTCGCCAACGACTTCGGCTTCGAGGAGACCGCCGACCAGCGTGGCGCCATCCACGCCGTGATCCAGGACATGATCAGCCCGCGCCCCATGGACCGCCTGGTCTGCGGCGACGTGGGCTTCGGCAAGACCGAGGTCGCCCTGCGCGCCGCCTTCGTGGCCGTCACCGGTGGGCGCCAGGTGGCCTTCCTCGCGCCCACCACGCTGCTGGCCGAACAGCACTTCCAGACCCTGTCCGACCGCTTCTCCAAGTGGCCGGTGAAGGTGGCCGAGATGAGCCGCTTCCGCTCGGCCAAGGAAATCACCGCCGCCGCCAAGGGCCTGGCCGACGGCTCGGTGGACATCGTGGTCGGCACGCACAAGCTGCTCAGCGAAAGCGTGAAGTTCAAGGACCTGGGCCTGCTCATCATCGACGAGGAACACCGCTTCGGCGTGCGCCACAAGGAGGCGATGAAGGCCTTGCGCGCCGAGGTCGACGTGCTCACGCTCACCGCCACGCCGATCCCGCGCACGCTGGGCATGGCGCTCGAAGGCCTGCGCGATCTCTCCGTGATCGCCACCGCGCCGCAGCGCCGCCTGGCCATCAAGACCTTCGTGCGCAACGAGGGCAACGGCGTGATCCGCGAGGCCGTGCTGCGCGAACTCAAGCGCGGCGGGCAGGTCTACTTCCTGCACAACGAGGTCGAGACCATCGAGAACCGGCGCCAGAAGCTGGAGGAGATATTGCCCGAGGCGCGCATCGCCATCGCGCACGGCCAGATGCCCGAACGCGACCTGGAGCGCGTGATGCGCGACTTCGTGGCGCAGCGCTTCAACGTGCTGCTGTGCTCCACCATCATCGAGACCGGCATCGACGTGCCCACGGCCAACACCATCGTGATGAGCCGCGCCGACAAGTTCGGCCTGGCACAGCTGCACCAGCTGCGCGGCCGCGTGGGCCGCAGCCACCACCAGGCCTACGCCTACCTCATGGTCCCCGACATCGAAGGCCTGACCAAGCAGGCGGCGCAGCGACTGGACGCGATCCAGCAGATGGAGGAACTTGGCAGCGGCTTCTACCTGGCGATGCACGACCTGGAGATCCGCGGCGCGGGCGAGGTGCTGGGCGAGAACCAGAGCGGCAACATGCTGGAGGTGGGCTTCCAGCTCTACAACGAGATGCTGTCCGAAGCGGTGAGCTCGCTCAAGGCCGGGCGCGAGCCCGACCTGCTCTCGCCGCTGTCGGTCACCACCGACATCAACCTGCACGCCCCGGCCTTGCTGCCCAACGACTACTGCGGCGACGTGCACCTGCGCCTGTCGTTCTACAAGAAGCTGGCCACCGCGAAGAACACCGACCAAGTCGATGCGCTGCTCGAGGAAATCGTGGACCGCTTCGGCAAGCTGCCACCCCAGGCGCAGACGCTGATCGACGTGCACCGCCTGCGCTGCATCAGCACGCCCTACGGTGTCGTCAAGGTCGATGCGGCACCGGGCGTGACGAACATCACCTTCCGCGCCAACCCGCCGTTCGAGCCGATGCGCATCATCGAACTGATCCAGAAGAACCGCCACATCAAGCTCGCCGGCAACGACAAGCTGCGCATCGAGCGCGCCCTGCCCGAGGTGAAGGACCGCGTGCAGCTGGTGCGCGACGTGCTGCGCAGCCTGGGCCAGCCGCTGCAGGCGAAGACCCCCGCGCCGGCCCCGTAGGTCCCCACCGAGGGTGGGCCGGGCCCGATACCCAACGGCATGGTTTTTGCGTAAAACGGCATGGCCACCTTCCCTGGTGGCCCTGTCCCTTTCACCGCACAAACACACCGATACGGAGCCCACCATGCCGACCCGACGCACCGCGCTGCACATCGCCAGCGCCCTTCTTGCGCTCGCCCTCTCTGGCCCCACGCTGGCGCAGGGCAGCTACCCGGACCACGTGGTGAAGGTCATCGTCGGCCTGCCGGCCGGCGGCAGCGCCGACATGATCGCGCGCATGCTGGGCCAGAAGCTCAACGCCCAGTTCGGCCAGCCCTTCGTGATCGAGAACCGCGCGGGCGGCTCGGGCCAGATCGGCATGCCGGCGGTTGCCAGGGCCGCGGCCGACGGCTACACCCTCACCGTGTCGCCCGCCTCCTTCCTGACCACGAACAAGAGCATCTTCAAGACCCTGCCCTACGACCCCGAGGCCGACTTCATGCCGATCTCGCGGCTGGTGAACCAGCCCATGGTGCTGGTGGTCAAGGACAGGCAGAAGTACCCGACCGCCGCCGCCTTCCTCGCCGCCGCCAAGGCCGCGCCGGGCAAGATCAGCTACGCCTCGTCGGGCGACGGCAGCCCGCAGCACCTGGGTGGGCTGATGTTCGAGACCCGCAGCCAGGCCCGCATGCTGCATGTGCCCTACAAGGGCGGCGCGCTCGCGGTCAACGACACCCTCGCCGGCAACGTGGACGCGATGTTCGCCGTGCTGCCCGAGGCCCTGCCGCACATCCAGGCCGGCAAGCTCCATGCGCTGGGCCTGATGAGCCCCCAACGCTCGCCCGTCCTGCCGGACGTGCCCACCATGGCCGAAGGCGGTCTGGCCAACCTCAACCTCTCGGCCTGGGTCGCCATCCTGGCGCCCGCCAAGACCCCGCGCCCCATCATCGACCAGCTCAACCGCGCGGTGAACACCGCCATGGACGCCGAATTCAAGGCCAAGCTGGCAGCCAGCGGCATCGAGGTGGCCCCCAGCACGCCGGAAGAATTGCAGCGCATCATCTCGGCCGACATCAAGCTGCACGCCGAACTGGTCAAGGCCGCCGGCCTCACGCCACAGTAAGGGCTTGTGCATGGCTGGGATAATCCCGGCCATGACACAAGCTCCCGCCACCGCCACCGAATTCGCCCCCGGCCTCACCGTCCAGGGCTTCACCCCTCCGCTCAAACTCAGCGACTTCAAGCTCATCGCCTTCGACATGGACTCCACGCTCATCAGCATCGAGTGCGTGGACGAGATCGCCGATGCCGTGGGCAAGAAGGCCGAGGTGGCCGCCATCACCGAGGCCGCCATGCGCGGCGAGATCACCGACTACAAGGACAGCCTGCGCAAGCGCGTGGCGCTGCTGCGCGGCGTGACCATCGCCGACATGGAGCAGATCTACACCGAGCGCCTGCGCATCAACCCCGGCGCGGCCGAGCTGGTGCGCGCCTGCAAGGCCGCCGGCTTGAAGGTGCTGCTGGTCTCGGGCGGTTTCACCTTCTTCAGCGAGCGCGTGCGCCAGACGCTGGGCATCGACTTCACGCGCGCCAACGTGCTCGAAGTGGAAAGCGGCCCGAACTGCGGCCAGCTCACGGGTTACATGGTGGACCAGCCCTGGGGCGACATCTGCGACGGTGCCGAGAAACGCCGCACGCTGCTCGAAGTGGCGTCGCTGCTGGGCATCGAGCCCTCGCAGTGCATCGCCATGGGCGACGGCGCCAACGACCTGCCCATGATGGGCGTGGCCGGCCTCTCGGTGGCGTACCACGCCAAACCCGCCGTGCGCGCGCAGGCCATGGTGGCCATCAACGAAGGCGGGCTCGACCGCCTGCTCGAAGTCCTGCGCTGAACACGCTGATGCCCATGACGTCACGCCTTGCCCGCTTCGCGCAGTCGCTGCGCCGGCGGTGGAAAAGCCACCTCGTCACCCTGGGCCTGGTGCTCGCGGTGCTGCTGGGCGTGCAGGCCTGGCAGACGCGCGATGTGCCGCGCGGCCCCGCGCCCGATCTGGCCCTCACCCTGGTTCAGCCCGACGGCAGCGAGCGCCGCACGACCCTGGCGCAATGGCGCGCTGACCACCCCGGCCAGCCCGTGGCCCTGCACGTGTGGGCAGAGTGGTGCCCCATCTGCCGCACGGAAGAACACAGCGTGACCCGGCTCTCGGCGGACTGGCCGGTGCTCACCATCGCCATGCAATCCGGTCAGGCCGGCCCCGTGGCCCGCGTGCTGGCGCAGCGGCAGTTGCCCTGGGCCACGGCGATCGATCCGCGCGGCGAGATCGCCCGCCAGCTCGGCTTCAAGGCCGTGCCGGCCTTCGTGGTGGTGGATGCCCAGGGCCGGTTGCGCACGCCCACGGCCGGCTACACCAGCGAGATCGGCATGCGGCTTCGGCTGTGGTGGGCGCGGCTGTTCTGAGCCCGGGCCTCAGCCGCCCGCGCGTTTGACGGTGTGACCCTGGGATTTCAGCGCGGCCATCACCTTCTCGATGTGATCGCCCTGGATCTCGATCACGCCGTCCTTCACCGTGCCACCGGTTCCGCAGGCCGCCTTGAGCTGCTTGCCCAGCGCGGCCAAAGCCACCGCGTCCAGCGCCAGACCCTTGACCAGCGTGACCGCCTTGCCACCCCGGCCCTTGGTCTCGCGCGAGACGCGCACCACGCCATCGCCCGCCGGCACGGCGCTGGCCCGTTGCTTGCACACGCATTGCGCCACCGGCTGGCGGCAGTCGGGGCACATGCGGCCCGCATCGGTGGAGTAGACCAGGCCACCGGTCGAAAGCTTGTTCTTCATGGGGCCGCATCCTACCCGGGCCGGTACACTGCCCCGATCCATGCCATTCACCGCCCTGGGCCTCGCGCCCGCCCTCGCCCAAGCCGCCGCCGAACTCGGTTTCACCACGCCCACCCCGATCCAGCGTGAAGCCATTCCGGCCGTGCTGGCCGGCCATGACCTGCTCGCCACCGCGCAGACCGGCTCCGGCAAGACCGCCGCCTACGCCCTGCCCCTGCTGCAACGGCTCACCCAGGCCGCCACCCATTCGCCGCGCCGCGTGCGCGCGCTGGTGGTCGTGCCCACGCGCGAACTCGCGGCGCAGGCCGGCGAGGTGGTGCGCGCGCTGGCGCAGCACCTGCCGCGCCAGCCCAAGGTGGCCGTGGTGTTCGGCGGCGTGTCGATCAACCCGCAGATGATGGCGCTGCGCGGCGGCGCCGACGTGGTGGTCGCCACGCCCGGGCGCCTGCTCGACCTGGTGGAACACAACGCGCTGCGCCTGTCGGCCGTGGAACTGCTGGTGCTCGACGAAGCCGACCGCCTGCTGGACCTGGGCTTCGCCGACGAACTCGCGCGCGTGCTCGCCTTGCTGCCCGCCCAGCGGCAGAACCTCTTCTTCTCGGCCACCTTCCCCTCGGCGGTGCAGGCGCTGGCCGACGCGCTGCTGCGCGAACCCCTGCGCATCGACGTGCCCGCCGCGCCGGCCGAGGCCGCGGTGATCCTGCAACAGGCCTTTCTGGTCGACAGCACGCGCCGCACGCAGTTGCTGCGCCAGCTCATCAAGGACCAGGGCTGGCAGCGCGTGCTGGTGTTCGTGGCCACGCAGTACGCGGCCGAGCGCGTGGCGGCCAAGCTGCACCACGGCGATCTGTACGCCACCTCCTTCCACGGCGGCCTGAGCCAGGGCGCGCGCCAGCAGGCGCTGGGCGAGTTCAAGGAAAAACGCTGGGACGTGGTCGTCACCACCGACCTGGCCGCGCGCGGCATCGACATCGAGCAACTGCCGGTGGTGGTGAACTACGACCTGCCGCGCTCGGCGGTGGACTACGTGCACCGCATCGGCCGCACCGGCCGCGCCGGTGCGAGCGGCCTGGCGGTGAGCTTCGTGAGCCCGGCCACCGAAGCCCACTGGCGCCTGATCGAGAAACGCCAGGGCCTCTCCCTGCCGCTCGAGGTGCTGCCCGGTTTCGAGCCCACCGAAACCGCGCCACCGCCTTCGCCGGGCGACGGTGGCATCAAGGGCAAACGGCCGAGCAAGAAGGACAAGCTGCGCGCAGCCGCTGCTGCCGCCGCCCGCAAGCCGGACTGATTCAGCTCAGCCCTGGGCCGCCTTGCCCGCGCGCCGGGCGCCCCCGCCGCGCTGCCGCAACAGATCGAGAAAGGTGGCCGCCGCCGGCGACAGCGACTGCCCCTTGCGCTGGTACACGAAGTACTCGCGCTGGATCGCCGGCGCGCGCAGCGGCACGAAGCGCACGCCGAAGTTGTCGGCGAACGAGCGCGCATACTCCGGTGCGAGCAGCACGCCCATGCCGTGGCCGGCCAGCGCCATCGCCGTGGTGAGAAAGCCCACGTCGCTCGCCGTGTCCAGCGAGAAGTCGTGGCCGTGCGTGTGCAGCGCGCGCTCCACGTGGCGGCCGAACTCGTGGGAGTAACTGATCCAGCGCTCGTCGCGCAGCTCTTTCCAAGACACGCTGGCGCGCTCGTAGGCCGGGTGCCCCTTCGGGCACACCAGGCGGATCGGTACGTTCATGAGGAAGCTGCGCGTCACGTCATCGCCCGTCAGGCGCTCGGGGCCGATGCCCAGCTCCACCGCCCCGTGGCGCACGGTGTCCACCACGTCGTCGGCCACCGCGTCCTTCAGGCGCAGGCTGATGCCGGGATGCTGCTGGCCGAACTCGGTGAGCACCGAGGCCACCCAGGTGCAGGCCATCATCTGCGAGGTGGACACGCGCAGGAAGCCCCGGCGCAAGGCGCGGATTTCGGAAGCGCCCTCGACCACCTGGCGCACGTCCTCCAGGATGCGCTGCGCCAGCGGCAGCAGGTTCTTGCCGGCCTCGGTGAGCGTGATGGCCGTGCGGCTGCGGTCGAACAGCTGCAGGTGCAGCTCCTGCTCCAGCTGCTGGACCAGCATGCTCACCGCCGACTGCGTGAGGCTGAGCTGGCGCGCCGCGCCGGTGAAGCTGCCGCTCTGCGTCACGGCCGCGAAGGCCCGCATCTGTCTCAAGCTGATGTTCATCGCGTGCACCCATCTGGTTCAGAAGCGGTGCCCGCGGGCGTGCATGCACCATCATCAGATTTCATGATGAATGTATCAAAAGAATTCGCTTGTTTGATGCATCGCACGGTTCATAGAATGCCGCGAGACACCCCGCCCCTCCCCTCACAAGAATCCGTTGATCCCATGCACATCGCCGTTGTAGGCACAGGCATCGTCGGCGCCTGCACAGCCGCCTGGCTGCAGCGCGACGGCCACCAGATCACCTTCGTCGATCCTCTGGAACCGGGCGAAGCCTGTTCGTTCGGCAACGCCGGTTCCCTCTCGCCCAGCGCCTGCCTGCCGGTGGGCATGCCCAACATGTGGAAGAAAGTGCCCAGCTGGCTGCTCGACCCGCTGGGGCCACTGACCATCCGCACCACCTACCTGCCGCGCGTGATGCCCTGGCTGCTGCGCATGCTGCAGCACTCCACGCCGCAGGAGGTCACGCGCATCGCCACCGCGCTGCAGACCCTGCTGCGCCCGATCTTCGACTGCTACGGCCCCCTGCTCGACCACGCCGACGCGAACGCCCTGGTGCGCCGCAGCGGTTGCCTGTACGTCTACTCCTCGCGCGAGGCCGCCGACCAGTGGAAGTGGGGCATGGCCCTGCGCAAGTCCCTCGGCGTGAACCTCGTCAACGTCGAGCGCGATGAGCTGGAAGAACTCGAACCCGACCTGAAGGGGCGCTTCCGCTTCGGCATCCTCGCGCCCGACAACGGCTCCACGCTGGACCCCTCGCAACTGGTCAAGGCCCTGGTCGCGCAAAGCGTGCGCGACGGCGCCCGCCACGACCACCGCTCGGTCACCGGCTTCGAACGCGAAGGCCGGCGCGTCACCGGCCTGCGCATGGACCGCGGTGAGCCGCTCGCGGTCGATGGCGTGGTGGTGGCCGCCGGCGCCTGGTCCGGCCAGCTCGCGAAACAGCTCGGCGACCGCGTGCCACTCGAAACCCAGCGCGGCTACCACGTGACCGTGCGCAGCTCCAACCTGAAGCTGCGCCACACCGTGATGGCCTCGGAGAACAACATCATGGTCAACCCCATGGCCATGGGCCTGCGGCTGGCCGGCACGGTGGAGTTCGCCGGCCTCAAGCGCGCGCCCAACTACGAGCGCGCTCAGGCGCTGCTGCGCCAGGGCCAGCTGCTGTTCCCGCACCTGGACACCTCGGAAGTGACGCAGTGGATGGGCCACCGCCCCTGCATGCCCGACAGCCTGCCGGTGATCGACCGCAGCCGCGACGCCGACAACGCCTGGCTCGCCTTCGGCCACGGCCACATGGGCATGTGCATGGGCGCCAGCACCGGCCGCGAGGTGGCCCACCTGGTGGCGGGCCGCGCCACGCAGGTGGACCTGTCGCCGTTCAGCGCGCGGCGCTTCCGCTGAAAGGCCGGCATGAGCACACCGAGCTGGGCCATCGGCATCGACATGGGTGGCACCTTCATCGACGTGGTGGCCTGCGCCTCGGACGGCACGCTGCGCAGCCTCAAGCACCCGCGCGAAGCGGGCCAGCTGGTGCAGCCGATCCTGCAGGCCGTGCAGCGCATGCTCGATGAAAACGGCATCGCGCCCACCCAGGTCGCGCGCATCGTGCACGGCTCCACCGTGGTCACCAACCTGCTGCTGGAGCAGAACGACGGCCCGGTGGCCGTGATCACCAACACCGGCATGCGCGACATCCTCGCGCTGGCGCGCCAGGACCGGCGCGACCTGTACACCGCCGCCGTGCTGCCGCCCACGCCCGAGCGCCGCCTGTTTCCCGCCGCGCACCGCGTCGAGATCGCCGGGCGCGTGGACGCGCACGGCGACGAGATCGAGCCGCTGGACCGCGAACAGCTCACCGCCCTGGCCCACCGCATCGCCGCCTCGGGCCTGCGCTCGGTCGCGGTCTGCCTGCTGTTCTCGCACCTGCGACCGGCGCACGAGCAGCAGGTGCGCGCCTGGCTGCTCGAAGCGCAACCTGAACTGATGGTCTCGCTCTCCAGCGAGGTCGACCCCAAGCCGCGCGAGTTCGAGCGTTTCCTCGCCACCGCCTTCGACGCCTACAGCAAGCCCATGGTGCAGCAGTACCTGCGGTCGCTGGGCGGCGCGCTGGCCGAACGCGGCCTGCCCGCGCCCGCGCTGATGCGCTCCGAAGGCGGCATCGCGCCCTGGCAGGATGCCGTGGCGCGCCCCATCGGCCTGGCCATGTCCGGCCCCTGCGCCGCGCTGCAGGGCGTGGCCGCGAGCCTGCCCGACAGCGATGCCGCCCAGGTGGTGATGTCCATCGACGTCGGCGGCACCAGCACCGACATCGGCATCCTCGAAACCGGACGCCCCCTGTTCACCGACACCCTGCTCTGCGGCGACCTCACACTGCGGCTGCGCTGCGCCGACGTGGAATCGCTCTCCATCGGCGGCGGCAGCCTGGCCAGCGTGAACGCCGGTGGCGGTCTGCGCCTGGGCCCGCGCTCGCAAGGCGCCTGGCCCGGCCCCGCGGCCTACGGCCTGGGCGGCACGAACGCCACGCTGACCGACGCCCTGCTGCTGCTCGGCCGCCTGCCGCGCCAGCTCTCCGGCGGCGTGGTGCTGGACGTGGCGCTGGCCGAAGCGGCCGTGGCGCGCGACGTCGCGTTGCCCCTGGGCATTGCCACCATCGACGCGGCGAAAGCCATCGTCGCCACCGCCGCCACGGCCATGGCCGAGAGCGTGAAGATGCGCGCCTTCCAGCGCGACATCCACCCCGCCGACTGCCTGCTCGTCGCGGCGGGTGGCGGTGGCGCCCAGCACGTGGCCGAGGTGGCCGAGCTCGCGGGCGTGTCACAGGTGCGCGTGATCGCGCACGCCGGCGTGGTCGCCGCGCTGGGCCTGCTGGCCTCGCCGCCCACACAGACGGTGGAGAAGGCCTGCTCGCTGCCGCTGAATGCCGATGGCCTGGCCGCGCTCACCGCCTTGCGCGGTGACTTGCATCCCTCCATCGAATGCGCGTCCATCCGCTGGAGCCTGGAGATCCTGCACCGGGGCCAAGGCAGCCCGGTGGAAGTGGCCTGGCTGCCCGAAGACAACCTGCCCGCGCTGCAGGCGCGCTTCGCCGCGCGCTACGAAGCCCTGCGTGGCCAGATGCCCGCGCGCAGCGACGCGCTGGTGGGCCTGCTGCGCGGTGTGTTCGAACAGGCCGTGCCCCAGCCCGGCGTCAACGCCCACCACCTGCGGCCCGACCCCACGCGGTGGGCCGGCTGCGCCGCCACGGGCCAGGGCCCGCAGGCCCTGTTCGCGGCCACCACCACGGTGTGGGTGCCGGCGGGCTGGCAATGGGCGCAGGAGGCCGACGGTTCCCTGCTGCTGACGCAGGCCGAGGAGGCACGCGCATGAACGAACACCTGATCCTCATGGAGCCCGTGCGGCTGGCGCTGCAGGGCATCGTGGACCGCATGCAGAGCCGCATGATGCGCGCGGCCTACTCGTCGATCGCGCGCGAGGGTGGCGACTGCGCCGCCGCCGTCTTCCTGCCCGACGGCCGCCTGCTCGCGCAGGCGCGCTCGCTGCCGCTGCTGCTGGGCTCGCTGATCCCCGCCGTCGCCGGCGTCCTGAAGCGTTTCCCCGCGCCACAGATGGCCGAGGGCGACGCCTACCTCATGAACGACCCCTGGTCGGGTGGCACGCACCTGCCCGACCTGATCGTGGTGCGGCCCATCCTCCGCGACGGCGTCACCATCGCGCTGGCCGCCGCCATCCTGCACCACCAGGACGTGGGCGGCATGGCGGCCGGCTCGATCCCGCCGAACGCCACCGACATCCACCAGGAAGGCCTGCGCATCCCGCCGGTGCGCTGGCGCACGGCCGGCGTGGTGGACAGCAACGTCGAGACCCTGCTCACCGCCAACAGCCGCACGCCGGGCAACCTGGTCGGCGATCTGAACGCGCAGTGGTCCGCCGTGAGCCTGGGCGCGCGCGAAACCGCCGCGCTGCAGGCGCGCACCGGCCCCGCCTTCAACGCCGTGTGCGATGCCCTGCTCGCGCAGTCCGAGCGCATGACGCGCGACGCCCTGCGCCAGGTGCCCGACGGCGTCTGGCAATGGGAAGACCAGCTCGACGGCGACGGCATCGACGACGCGCCCGTGCGCATCGCGGTGAGCCTGCGCAAGCAGGGCGACGCGCTCACGATCGACTTCACGGGTTCGTCGGCGCAGACGCGCGGGCCGGTGAACGCATCGCCCTCGAGCATGATGTCCGCCATCCTGTTCTTCATGCGCTCGCTCGCGCCGCAGGCGCCGAACAACGCGGGTTGCCTCGCGCCCGCCACCTGGGTACTGCCCGAAGGCAGCGTGGTCAACCCGCGCCTGCCCGCCGCGGTGAACGCGCGCACCGCCACGCTCAAGCTGGCCTGCAACGCCATGCTCAGCGCCTGGTCGCTCGGCGCCTCGCGCGAGCCGCTGGCCTCGAACGCGGGCGTGGCCACGGTGCTCTCGCTCGGCGGCACCGGGGCCGACGGCCAGCGCTGGCTGCTCACCGAGATCATCGCCAGCGGCGCGGGCGCGAGCGCGCAGGCCGATGGCACCAGCGGCATTTCCACCGACGTGGGCAATGCGCGCAACACGCCGGTGGAGGTGATCGAATCCGAAGCGCCGCTGCGCGTGAGCACCTACGCGATCCGCGAAGGCTCGGGCGGCGTGGGCCGCTTCGTGGGCGGCCATGGCGTGCGGCGGGTATACCAATTGCTAGAAGGACAGGGCAGCGTCTCCTACCGGGGCGAACGCCATGTCAGCCGCGCGCGCGGCAGCCAGGGCGGTGGCGATGGTTCACCGTCGGCCGCCCGCATCGAAAGAGCCGATGGACGCATCGACGTGTTGCCCGCCCGGGCGCGCGTCGAGTGGTCGGCGGGGGACAGGCTCGTCATAGAAACGGCCGGAGGAGGCGCTTGGGGTGCACCAGACCACACGCTGGTGGCGCCGAAAGACCAACCCACATGAAAGTGATCTCGCCATGAACCGCATCGCCACCACCTTCGCGCTCGCGGCCACGCTCGCCGTGACCGCGCTCGCGCCCTCGCTCGCTTCGGCGCAGGCCTACCCCAGCAAACTGGTGCGCATCGTCGTGCCCTTCCCACCCGGCGGCAGCACCGACCTGCTCGCGCGCAAGCTCGGCGAGAAACTCACCGTCACCTGGAAACAGACGGTGGTGGTGGACAACCGCGCGGGCGCCGGCGGCACCGTGGGCGCGGACCACGTCTCCAAGTCCGAGCCGGACGGCCACACGCTGCTGCTGGGCGTGACCGGCAGCAACGGCATCGCCGGTGCGCTCTACCCCAACCTGCCCTACGACATGGTCAAGGGATTCACGCCCGTCACGGCCGTGGTGAGCGCGCCGCTGCTGATCGTGAAGAACCCCAACCTGCCGGCGAAGAACCTGCAGGAGCTGATCGCGGCCGCGCGCGCCAAGCCCGCCTCGATCACCTACGGCTCGCCCGGCAGCGGCACCTCGATGCACCTGACCGGCGAGATGTTCAAGCTCGCCACCAAGGCGTCGTTCCTGCACATCCCGTACCGTGGCAGTGCCGGCGCGCTCACCGACCTCATGGGCGGCCAGATCGACCTGATGTTCGGCGACGTGCTGGTCGTCATGCCGCAGATCCAGGCAGGCAAACTGGTGCCGCTGGCCGTGACCTCGAAGGAACGCCACCCGCTGTTCCCCAACGTGCCCTCCGTCGCCGAGAGCGGTTACCCCGGCTTCGAGGCGCTGTCGTGGCAAGGCCTGTTCGCGCCGCCCGGCACGCCGGCGGCCATCGTCGAGAAGATCAACAAGGACGTGAACGCCGCGCTGACCAGCCCCGACATCCAGGAGTACTTCGTCTCGCGCGGCTTCAAGCTCGGCGGCAGCAGCGCCACCGAGTACAAGGCCTTCATCGAATCGGAAACGAAGAAGTGGGCCTCCATCGTCAAGGCCTCCGGTGCCAAACCCGACTGATCCCCGCATGAGCCCCAACCCCGGCATTGAACACATCGGGCCGCCCGTGGAACGGGCCGGCAAGGTCCAGCCCATTTCACCGGCGGTGGTGGTCGAGGACCGGCTGGTCTTCGTCGCCGGCCAGGTGCCCATGCGCAACGGCCAGGCGGCCGGCGAGGACATCGCGAGCCAGACCCACTACACCCTGGACCTGATCGAAGCCATCCTGCAGCGCGCCGGCTGCACGCTGGCCGACGTGGTCAAGACCACGGTGTGGCTGGTCAACGCCAAGGACTACCCCGGCTTCAACGAGGCCTACGCCGAGCGTTTCCCCGCGGCCACGGCGCCCGCGCGTTCGACCGTCATTTCCGGCCTGATTGCCCCCGTGCTGGTGGAGATCGAGGCGGTGGCCCTGCGCCGCCCCGGCTGAGCCCGTGGCGAGGGGCTGGCCGCGCGCACCAGAATGGCGCGCCTGCTATCATGAAATCCCACTTTTCAGCGCGTCGTGGCCGGCTCCGGCCCACGCGACTCCGGACCATGACAGCTGCAGATTCCCCGGCACGGCGCGAGCCCCGCGCCGCCACCCCCACGCTTGCGCGCCCCGCACGTGCGGTGCGGGAAAGCCGACAGCGCATCCTCGCCGCCATCCGGGAAGCGGCCACCCAGGAGTTCAGCCTGCATGGCCTCAAGGGCACCTCCACCCAGGCCATCGCCGAGCGCGCCGGCCTGACCAAGCCCCAGCTGCACTACTACATCACCGGCAAGGAGGAGCTCTACAACGAGCTGCTGGACTCGGTGATGATGGCCTGGAAGATCGAGTTCGCACCGCCCGGCCTGACCGAGCCGGCCGACATCCTGAGCCACTACATCCGCCAGAAGCTGGACCATGCCTTCGACCAGCCGACGGTCTCGCGCATCTTCACGCGCGAGATCCTGGACGGTGGCCACAACCTGGGGCGCTACTGGCCCAACGCCCGCACCTGGGTCCAGAAGGAAGTCGGCATCATCAACGGCTGGATCGCGCGCGGTCTGATGAAGCCCATGAACGCGCACCTGCTGCTCATGCACATCTGGGCCATGACGCAGCACCACGCCGATTTCGCGCTGCAGGTGCGCCACATCTGCGGGCCCCTGGACCGCGAGGCCGTGGCCAACGAGCTCATCCCGTTCATCCTGCGCGGCTGCGGCCTGCTGCGCGACTGAGCGCGCTGTGGCGCCAACGACACGCGGCGCCACCTTCCTTCCCTGAATCTGCGGGTTTTCACGGTTTCCCCGGGGATGATTTTTCTTATACTGACCAAATAGTCAAATTAAATGGTCAGAAATTGAGTTCGATCAACACGCCAGCGGGCCAACCGGTCCATGCCAGCCCCCCGAACGGCCCCGCGCCACGCGGTGACCTGACCATCCGCGTCGCCCGCGTCGTGCGCCACACCGACGAGGTCAACAGCTATGTGCTGCAGCGCATCGACGGCCTGCCCCTGCCGGCCTGCGAGGCCGGCGCGCACGTGGACGTGCACCTGCCCGGCGGCCTGGTGCGCAGCTATTCGCTCTGCGGCGATCCGACGCGCACCACGGAGTCGTACGAGATCGCGGTCAAGCGCGAAGACACCGGCCGTGGCGGCTCGCGCGCCCTGCACATGTGGGTGCGCGAAGGCGAGATCCTGCGCATCGGCCTGCCGCGCAACCAGTTCCGCCTGGCGCCGAACGCGGCCCACCACCTGCTGCTGGGCGGTGGCATCGGCGTGACGCCCCTGGTCTCCATGGCGCATGCGCTGCACGCGCTGGGCGCGCCGTTCACGCTCGCGGTGTTCGCGCGCAGTTCCAAGCACCTGGCCTTGTGCAGCACGCTCGACCACGCGCCCTGGCGGCGCAACGTGCAGGTGCACTTCGACAGCGTGCCGTCGCCCACCCGCCCCTCTTCCGTGATCGCCCAGGCGCCGGCCGGTTCCCACGTCTACTTCTGTGGGCCCGAGGGCTTCATGACCCACGTGCGCGAGGCCTGCCAGAGCTGGCCGGCCGAGCGCGTGCACTTCGAGTACTTCAGCGCCCCGACCCAGCCCCAGGCCGCCCCGGCCCAGACGGCGGGTTTCGAGGTGCTGCTCGCGCGCCGCCAGCTGCGCCTGCCCGTGGCGCCGGGCAAAAGCATCGCCCACGTGCTGCAAGGCGCGGGCGTGGCGGTGGACACCGTGTGCGAACAAGGCATCTGCGGCTCCTGCCTCACGCCCTACCTCGATGGCACGCCGGACCACCAGGACGCGTGCATGACCGAGGCCGAGCGCGCCACGCACGTGGCGATCTGCTGCGCGCGCAGCCACTCGCCCACCCTCACCCTCGACCTCTGAACCCC
>NZ_JBYTAE010000071.1:0-35714 GCF_058787875.1 Hydrogenophaga sp. FW305-3-2-15-A-LB1
GAGGTGGGGCCGCGCTCTGCGCCCAGGCCGCCAGCCAGGGGGTCGATGCACCCAGGAGCGCCAGCAGGCAATGGGACGGGCGCGGCACCAGCCCCCTCATGGAGCGAAGCTCGCGTCCAGCGGCAGGCGGTTCTTGCCCCATTCGAGGTTGCCCTTGACCGTCAGCGGAAAGCGCACCGTGGGCGTGGGTTTGCCGTTCTCGGCGACCGGCGTGATCGCGATGCGCCGCGTCTCGCCCGGCAGGATGGGCAGGTCGGCCGGCGCCATCTCGAAGCGCGCGCCGCTGGCGTCGGTGCCGTTGACGAAACCTTCGAGGCGACCGTGGGCATTGCCCAGGTTGCGCACCTCGACCACGGCGCTGGGCTGGCCATCCACCTGGGCCACGCGGGTGCCGGTGATCTCCAGCTTCGGGGTGGCGTCGCCGATGGTGGCGTACACGATCACGCCAATGCGGCCACCCACGGGGAAATTGAGGTCGCCCTGCACGCGCGCGGGCTCCAGGCCCTCGATCATCAGCGCGAAGCGGCACTCGCGCGCCGGCGTGCCCGGCGGGGGCGTGATCTCGAAGCGGTAGCGGTAGCGCGCGCCGGGCTCGATCGTCAGCTCGCGCCGCTCGACCGCGACCCAGGGCCGGCAGCTGTCGGCGGCGAGCGCGTCGCTGAAGGCCACCGAGTTGTCGGGCAGGAAGGTCCAGTCGTTGGTGTAGATGCGGTAGTTGCCTTTTTGCTGCCCCACGTGCTGGATCTCCACCACCTGGCGCAGGTTCTGACCGGGCGCGACCTGCACCTCGAAGCGCGGGGGCGTGATGTAGGCCGCGAAGCCCTGCGCGAGCGCGCCGTGGGAGGCGCTGGCCAGGGCGAGGGCGCCCAGCGCGAGGGCGGGGCGGCGAAAGAGGCTCAGGAATGCAGGGCGCATGGCGGAATCAGTCGGCATCCAGTTCGAAATGGAAATTCAGGCGGCGGCTGTTCGACTGCCAGTCGGCGTTCGAGCGCAGGCGCACCTGCAACTGGTCTTCCAGCGTGGGGGTGGTGATCGGGCCGGCATGCACCAGCGCGCGCTCGCCCGACACCAGCCGGCCCGCCTGCAGGCGGCCCTGGGTGGTCCAGACCGCTTCCACGGTGGAGGCCTCGTCGCGCGGCAGCACCATGTAGATGCGCCCGCTGCGCCCGATCCAGTCGCGCGTGTCGATGCGGATGTTGACGCGCAGCCAGGCTTCCATGCCGCCCGCGAAGGGCTGGCCCGATTTCAGGGGCAGCCACTGCATCTGCACGTTGGGTGGCACCGTGTGGCTCAGCGAGTCGTCCAGGCGGTGCGGGTTGGCCCAGGCGGTACTGGTCAGCAGGCCGCACAGCGTCGCCAGGGCGAAGCGTCGGAAAGCCGTCATGGGCTGCTCAGGGTGTAGGTCACCCGGCCGTTGTAGGTGCCGGCTGCCCGCACCGCGTTGTTGGCGTAGACGTAGGAGTGGCAGTTCTCGAAATACGTGTTGCCCGGGACCGTCGCCAGCGTCTGCGTGCCGCCGTTGAAGGTGCCGGCCGGGATCACGTTGGGCGCGCCGCTGCCCGGGGCCGACACGGTCCAGCTGATCTCGGTGAAGGGAATGGTGTCGCCGCCCGCGTTGGTCAGGCTGGTGGGCGAGGAGACGGTGAGTGTGGCGTTGGCCGAGCCGCTGTTGCGGCGGTAGCCGGCGCCCACCATGACCTGGCTGGCGGGCGTGGGGCAGGTGGTGTAGCCGTCGGCGTACAGGCTGGTGGACTGCGTGCTGTCGCTGGTCATGGCCAGGTCCGCGCCATTGCCCAGCTGCGCCGCCGGCACCGTGACCTGCACCAGGTTGACGGGCCCGCTGGTGCCGGCCGTGCCATTCAAGGTGCCGCTGGTGCCGCTCATGGCGCCGTTGCCCACGTGCAGGAACAGGCGGCGGCTGCCGGAGGTGATCGTCAGCGACCAGGCGTGCGCGGCGGCCATTTCCGCCAGACACAGCAAAGCCAGACAACTGCTCGCCGCGAGGCGGGCCTGGCTGGATCGGGTTGTCGTGCGCTTCATGGTGTCTGGCTGACCGTGGCTGTCCGAAAAAGCTTGGCGCCTGAAATGGCGACGGAGGGTTGCACGGGGCAAACCCTCCGGGAGGCCGATGGCGGCGGTGGGGCCGCCCTCTCAAGGTCTGCCGCGCAGACTCAGGGCATGGAGGCGGTGTAGGTCACGCGGCCGTTGGTCGTGCCGTAGGTGCCGGGTGCCACCACGGCCGAGTTGGCGTAGCTGAAGGTCCAGTTGGCCGTGCGGTCGGTGATCTTGGTGCCCGAAGACAGCGTGACGTTGGAGGCCGCGCCCGCGCCGGTGTTCGGAATGGCCGGGCTGGGCAGCGCGGCCAGGTTGCTGGTGGCCGAGATCTCGGACCAGGGAATGGTGTCGGCCGTGCCGTTGGTCAGCGCGCCGGTGGTGGACGCGGCCAGGGTGACCTGGCCGTTGTTGCCCACCACGCGGACCGGCACCACGTTGCCGGTGACCGCGCCGGCGGTCGCACCCGTGCCGACGGCGGCCGGGTTGCTGGTGTAGTCGAAGGTCACGGTGTCGATCGTGGTGTTGGTCGCGAAGGCGCCGGCACCGGTGCCCACGGCCAGGAACAGCACCCGGGGAATCGTCACGCGGAAGTCCAGGCGGGCCACCGCGCTGCCCGCGCCGGTGACGAGCTGGGATTCGGCCGAAGCCATCAGCGGGGTGGCCAAGGCCAGCGCCAGGGCGGATTGGAGCAACAGGGCTTTTTTCACGACGTTTCCTTCAGGACGGTGCAGAAGTGGGGTCTGAGCACTTTTAGGTACGCGGCCCACGGGTGGGTGATGGGCGGATGTTACGGAAAGTCACTTCGAGGATCAATATGTGGCCGAGGAAAAATTTCACACTTTTCAAGCACTTACGGCGACTTTGTTAACCGACGGTAAAAAAACGAAGACGAGCGGCGAAAAAAGTGCTCAAGTTCACGCACCTTTTGCCGTGTTCGTACTTCTGGTTACCAGGTGCTGCAACGGAAGTGCACTGCCGGACTTCACCTCGCCCAGGGAGAAGCTGGTGTGCAGGTCTTTCACGTTGGGCAGGTTGAGCAGGACCTCCCGGGCAAACTGGCTGAAGTGGTTCAGGTCGCGGCTGACCACCTGCAGCTCAAAGGTGCCGGAGCCGCTGATGTAATGACAGGACACCACCTCGGGGATGCGGCGGATCGCGTTTTCCAGGGTGCGCGTGACGTCGCCGCTGTTGCGGTCGGCGTCCAGGCGCACGAAGGCCAGCACGCCCAGGCCGATCTTTTCGCGGTCGATCTCCGCGCGGTAGCCCCGGATGAAGCCCGATTCCTCGAGCGCCCGCACGCGCCGCCAGCACGGCGCGGCCGACAGGCCCACACGCTGCGCCAGCTCGGCGTTGGTGAGGCGGCCGTCGCTTTGCAGTTCTTGCAGGATGGCGATGTCGAACTTATCGAGTGTTTCCATGATGGCCTGTTTTGGGAATGAATCTTTCTCGATCATCGTGAAAACAGGCATGAAACGCAAACACCTATCGCGCACTGGGGCATACACTGTGCGCCACACTGGAGGCGTGCATCTACCCGTTGCACACCCCGTTCACGACCCGCCCACGAAGCAGGCCCCACATCCCCCACGGAGACAAGCCGATGAACGCCCCCCTGCCCGACCACATCCGCCGCGCGCTCGAGACGGTCACCCTCGACGACAAATACGCACTCGATCACGGTCGCGCCTTCATGAGCGGCGTGCAGGCGCTGGTGAAGCTGCCCATGCTGCAGCGCCAGCGAGACGCCTTGCTGGGCAAGAACACCGCGGGCTTCATCAGCGGCTACCGGGGTTCGCCGCTGGGCGGCTACGACCAGGCCCTGCAGAAGGCGGCGCCGTACCTGAAGGCGCAGAACATCGTGTTCCAGCCCGGGGTGAACGAGGAACTGGCCGCCACCGCGCTCTGGGGCACCCAGCAACTGGGCTTCGCGCCAGCGGGCAGCAACCGCTTCGACGGCGTGTTCGGCATCTGGTACGGCAAGGGCCCGGGCGTGGACCGCTGCTCCGACGTCTTCAAGCACGCCAACATGGCGGGCACCACGCCCTGGGGCGGCGTGATCGCCGTGGCCGGCGACGACCACGTGGCCAAGAGCTCCACCGCCGCGCACCAGAGCGACCACATCTTCAAGGCCTGCGGCCTGCCGGTGTTTTTTCCGACCTCGGTGCAGGACATCCTGGACCTGGGCCTGCACGCCCTGGCCATGAGCCGCTTCAGCGGCGTGTGGGCCGGCATGAAGACGATCCAGGAGATCGTCGAATCCAGCGCCACGGCCGAAATCGATCCCGGGCGCGTGAACATCGTCATTCCCGAGTTCGAGATGCCCCCCGGTGGCCTGCACATCCGCTGGCCCGACCACGCGCTCGACCAGGAAGCCCGCCTGTTCGACTACAAGTGGTACGCCGCGCTGGCCTATGTGCGCGCCAACAAGCTCAACCACAACGTGATCGCCGGGCCGAACGACCGCTTCGGCCTGATCGCCAGCGGCAAGGCCTACAACGACACGCGCCAGGCCCTGCTGGACCTGGGGCTGGACGACGAGACCTGCCGCCGCATCGGCCTGCGCCTGCACAAGGTGTCGGTGGTCTGGCCGCTGGAGGCGCAGACCACGCGCGAGTTCGCCACCGGCCTGCGCGAGATCCTGGTGGTGGAAGAGAAGCGCCAGGTCATCGAGTACCAGCTCAAGGAAGAGCTCTACAACTGGCGCCCCGACGTGCGCCCGAACGTGCTGGGCAAGTTCGACGAGGTCGAGGGCGATTTCAGCGGTGGCGAATGGAGCATGCCCAACCCCAGCGCGCGCACCCTGCTGCGCGCCAACGCCGACCTCTCACCGGCCATCATCGCGCGCGCCGTGGCCAAGCGCCTCAAGAAGATCGGCGGCGTCCCTGAGGACGTGATGGCGCGCATCGATGCCCAGCTCGCCATCCTGACGGCGCAGGAGCAGTCGATGCAGACCCTGCTCACGCAGGGCGTGGCCGGCGCCGAGCGCCAGCCGTGGTTCTGCTCGGGCTGCCCGCACAACACCAGCACGCGCGTGCCCGAGGGCTCGCGCGCCATGGCCGGCATCGGCTGCCACTTCATGACGATCTGGATGGACCGCGCCACCGTGGGCTTCACCCAGATGGGCGGCGAAGGCGTGCCCTGGGTCGGCCAGCAGCCGTTCAGCCACGACCAGCACATGTTCGCCAACCTGGGCGACGGCACCTACTTCCACAGCGGCCTGCTGGCGGTGCGCCAGAGCATCGCGGCCGGTGTGAACATCACCTACAAGATCCTCTACAACGACGCCGTGGCCATGACCGGCGGCCAGCAGGTGGGCGAGCGCCCTGAAGGCCACAGCGTGGTCCAGATCGCGCAGAGCATGCGCGCCGAAGGCGCGGTGAAGATCACCATCGTCACCGACGAACCCGAGAAGTACGACAGTGTGAAGGGCCTGCCCGAGGGCATTGCGATCCAGCACCGCGACACGCTCGATGCCGTGCAGCGCGAGTTCCGCGAGATCAAGGGCACCACGGTCATCATCTACGACCAGACCTGCGCCACCGAGAAGCGCCGCCGCCGCAAGCGCGGCACCATGGTCGACCCGGACAAGCGCGTGGTGATCAACGAGCTGGTGTGCGAAGGCTGCGGCGACTGCGGCGTGCAGTCCAACTGCCTGTCCGTCGAGCCACTGGAGACCGAATTCGGCCGCAAGCGCACCATCAACCAGAGCACCTGCAACAAGGACTATTCCTGCGTGAAGGGCTTCTGCCCGAGCTTCGTCACTGTCGAAGGCGGCCAGTTGCGCAAGAAGGAAAAAGGCGGGGCCAAGCTCGAATGGACCGGTGGCGCGTTGCCGCTGCCCGTGCTGCCCACCCTGGACGCGGAGGCCTGGGGCATCATCGTCGCCGGCGTGGGCGGCACCGGTGTCATCACCATCGGCCAGCTGCTGGGTGTTGCCGCGCACCTGGAAGGCAAGGGCATCGTGACGCAGGACGCGGCGGGTCTGGCGCAGAAGGGCGGCGCGACCTGGAGCCATGTGCTCATCGGCGCACGGCAGGACGACATCCGCACCACCCGCGTGTCGGCCGCGTCGGCCGACCTGATCCTGGGCTGTGACCCGATCGTCAGCGCGAACAAGGAAACCTGGGCCCGCCTGCGCGCCGGCCGCACGCACGTGGCGCTCAACGTGAACGCCACGCCCACCGCGGCCTTCGTCAAGAACCCCGACTGGCAGAACCCGGCGCAGGCCTGCGTGGACGCGCTGGTGCACAGCCTGGGGGCCGATGCGGTGGGCACGTTCGACGCCGAGACGGCGGCCACGCGCCTGATGGGCGACAGCCTGTACACCAACCCCATGATGCTGGGCTACGCCTGGCAGAAGGGCTGGCTGCCGCTGGAGCTGGCTTCGCTGATGCGCGCCATCGAACTCAACGCGGTGCAGATCGACAAGAACAAGGCGGCCTTCGAATGGGGCCGCCGCGCCGCGCACGACCTGCAGGCCGTGGCCGCGCTGTGGCAGAAGGCCGGGGCGGGCGAGCAGGTGATCCAGTTCAAGAAGCGCGACTCGCTCGACGACCTGATCGCCCGCCGCGTCGACTTCCTCACCGGCTACCAGAATGCCGGCTACGCCGACCAGTACCGGCACTTCGTGAACCGCGTGCGCGCGTCGGAAGCCTCGCTGGGCAAGACCACGCTGACCGAAGCCGTGGCGCGCAACCTGTTCAAGCTCATGGCCTACAAGGACGAGTACGAGGTCGCCCGCCTGCACAGCGACCCGGCGTTCCACGCCCGCCTGGCCAGCCAGTTCGAAGGCGACTACAAGCTCAAGGTGCACCTGGCCCCACCGCTGATCGCCAAGAAGAACGAGCGGGGCGAGCTGGTCAAGCAGCCGTTCGGCCCCTTCATGTTCAAGGTGTTCAAGCTGCTGGCGCGTTTCAAGGGCCTGCGTGGCACCTCGCTGGACATCTTCGGCCGCACCGAAGAGCGCCGCACCGAGCGGGCCCTGATCGGGCAGTACCGCTCCGATGTCGAGGCCCTGCTGACCGGCCTGACCAGCACGAACCACGCCCTGGCGGTGGAGATCGCGCGCCTTCCCGAGCAGATCAAGGGCTTTGGCCATGTGAAGGAGCGCCACCTCGCCGCCGCGCGCAGCCGCCGGGAAGGCCTGCTGCAGCAATGGCGCCAGCCCGAAGCGGCGCCGAACCTGGCCCGCGCCGCCTGATTCGCGGAACCACCCCGGCATACAATCGACGGTTGAGTCCGGAGTGCCCGGCGTCGCCTCATCCAGGCGGCCCCGGGCCTTTGGCGTTGTCCTGACCCCGAACCTGTTGGAGACCTCCCGTGTTCATTTCCTCCGCTTACGCCCAAGCCGCAGCCGCTGGCGACACCCAATCCACCCTGCTGGGCATGCTGCCCCTGGTGCTGATGTTCGTGGTGCTGTACTTCGTGATGATCCGCCCCCAGATGAAGCGCCAGAAAGAGCACAAGGCCATGGTCTCGGCCCTGGCCAAGGGCGATGAAGTCGTCACCGCCGGTGGTTTCCTGGGCAAGGTGTCCAAGATCGGCGAGATTTATGTGGGCGTGGAACTTGCCGACGGCATGGAAGTCCAGATGCAACGCACCGCCGTCGTGCAGGTGCTGCCCAAGGGCACGATCAAGAGCGTCTGAGCAAGCCGGCCCGGCGCCGCTGTGTCGGACCGGGCCCTTGAAATGCGCTTTCGCCTCCGCTGAACAACTCCAGGCCTCAGGCCCGGCTTCACCATGAACCGTTACCCGCTGTGGAAGTACGCGATCATCCTGGTCGCCCTGCTGATCAGTGCGCTTTATGCGCTGCCCAACCTGTTCGGGGAGTCGCCCGCCGTGCAGGTCTCGGCGGCCCGGTCCACGGTGCGCATCGAGCCCAGCACGGTCATTCGGGTGGAGCAGGCGCTGGCGGCGCAGAACGTGCAGAGCACGCGCATCCAGCTCGATGCCAATTCGGTCAAGGCCCGCTTCGACAGCACCGACGATCAGCTCAAGGCGCGCGATGCCCTGGAGAAAGCGCTCAACCCGGATCCGGCCGATGCCAGCTATGTGGTGGCCCTCAACCTGCTGCCCCGCACACCGGCCTGGCTCGCTTCCCTGGGCGCCTCGCCCATGTACCTGGGCCTGGACCTGCGCGGGGGCGTGCACTTCATGCTGCAGGTGGACATGCAGGCCGCCCTGCAGCGGCGCGCCGACGTGCTCGCCACCGACCTGCGCACCCTGCTGCGCGAAAAGGGCCTGCGGCATGGCGGCATCAACCGCAGCGGCCAGACCATCGAGCTGCGCGCCGGTGACGCCCAGACCCTGGGCGCGGCACGCGACCTGATCCGCACCCAGTTCGCCGACCTGCAGGTCACCGAGACGGCCGACTTCCGGCTGGTGGGCACCATCAGTCCCGAAGCCGCGCGGCGCGTGCAGGAGCAGGCGCTCAAGCAGAACATCACCACGCTGCACAACCGGATCAACGAACTCGGCGTGGCCGAGCCGGTGATCCAGCAGCAGGGCGCCGACCGCATCGTCGTGCAACTGCCGGGTGTGCAGGACACGGCCAAGGCCAAGGACATCCTGGGCCGCACCGCCACGCTGGAAGTGCGCATGGTGGACGAGAGCATGGAAGCCCAGGCGGCCGCGCGCGGCACCGGGCCGGTGCCGTTCGGTGCCGAGCGTTATCCGGAGCGCGGCGGCCAGTCGGTGGTCGTCAAGCGCGAAGTGCTGCTGACTGGCGAGAACCTCACCGATGCCCAGGCCGGCTTCGACAGCCAGACCCAGGAAGCGGCCGTGCACCTCACGCTGGACGCGAAGGGCGCGCGCGTGTTCCGCGACGTCACGCGCGAGAACGTCGGCAAGCGCATGGCCATCATCCTGTTCGAGAAGGGCCGTGGCGAGGTCGTCACCGCGCCCGTGATCCGCGGCGAAATCGGCGGTGGCCGGGTCCAGATCTCGGGCGCCATGACCACGGTGGAAGCCAACGACACCGCGCTGCTGCTGCGCGCCGGTTCGCTGGCCGCGCCGATGGAAATCATCGAAGAGCGCACCATCGGCCCGAGCCTCGGTGCCGAGAACATCACCAAGGGTTTCCACAGCGTGCTGTGGGGCTTCATCGCGATCGTGGTGTTCATGTGCATCTACTACGCCCTGTTCGGCGTGTTCTCCAGCATCGCGCTGGGCTTCAACGTGCTGCTGCTGGTGTCGCTGCTGTCCATGCTGCAGGCCACCCTGACCCTGCCCGGCATCGCCGCCATGGCGCTGGCCCTGGGCATGGCCATCGATTCCAACGTGCTGATCAACGAGCGCGTGCGCGAGGAACTGCGCCGGGGCGCTTCGCCGCAGATGGCCATCAACGCGGGCTACGACCACGCGTGGTCCACCATCCTGGACTCCAACGTCACCTCGCTGATCGCGGGCATCGCGCTGCTGATCTTCGGCTCCGGCCCGGTGCGCGGCTTCGCCGTCGTGCACTGCCTGGGCATCCTCACCAGCATGTTCTCGTCGGTGTTCTTCTCGCGCGGCGTGGTCAACCTCTGGTACGGCCGTCAGAAGAAGCTCAAGACCGTTTCCATCGGGACCGTCTGGCGTCCCGACGCCCAGAACGCCACGGCCAAGGCCGACTGATCAGGACCTCACGCCATGGAATTCTTCCGCATCCGCCGCGACATCCCGTTCATGAAGAACGCGTTGTTGCTCAACGCGATCTCCTTCCTCACCTTCATCGCCGCCGTCTTCTTCCTGACCACGCGCGGCCTGCACCTGTCGGTCGAGTTCACGGGCGGCACCGTCATGGAGGTGGCCTACGAACAGCCGGCCGACCTCACCTCGGTGCGCAAGGTCATCGAATCGCTGGGTTACGCCGATGTGCCGGTGCAGAACTTCGGCACCTCGCGCGACGTGCTGCTGCGCCTGCCGGTGCAGGCGGGCAAGACCTCCAGTCAGCAGAGCGAGACCGTGCTCGCG
This sequence comes from Hydrogenophaga sp. FW305-3-2-15-A-LB1, assembly GCF_058787875.1. Taxonomy (NCBI): domain Bacteria; kingdom Pseudomonadati; phylum Pseudomonadota; class Betaproteobacteria; order Burkholderiales; family Comamonadaceae; genus Hydrogenophaga; species Hydrogenophaga sp. FW305-3-2-15-A-LB1. The sequence continues at coordinate 10,009 of NZ_JBYTAE010000071.1, forward strand.
GCCCTCAAGGCGCAGAACCCCGCCGTGGAGCTGCGCCGCACCGAGTTCGTCGGCCCGCAGGTGGGCCAGGAACTGGTGACCAACGGCCTGCTGGCGCTGGGGCTGGTGATCGTGGGCATCATGATCTACCTCGCGTTCCGTTTCGAATGGAAGTACGCGGTCTCGGCCATCGTGGCCAACCTGCATGACGTGGTCATCATCCTGGGCTTCTTCGCCTTCTTCCAGTGGGAGTTCTCGCTGGCCGTGCTGGCGGCGGTGCTCGCGGTGCTGGGCTATTCGGTCAACGAGTCGGTCGTGATCTTCGACCGCATCCGCGAGACCTTCCGGCGCCAGCGCAAGATGAACACGCAGCAGGTGATCGACCACGCGATCACTTCCACCATCAGCCGCACCATCATCACCCACGGGTCCACGCAGGCCATGGTGCTGTCCATGCTGGTGTTCGGCGGCCCCACGCTGTTCTATTTCTCCCTGGCCCTGACCATCGGCATCTGCTTCGGGATCTACTCGTCGGTGTTCGTCGGAGCGGCCATGGCGATGTGGCTGGGCATCAAGCGCGAAGACCTGGTCAAGACCAGCAGCAAAACCGAAGGCGATCCGGACGACCCGAACGCCGGTGCTGTCGTTTAAGCGCGAAAGCGCGCGCCTTATACAGCGCGCCTGACGCCTGTGGATGAATCCAATCGTGTCATACTGCACACATTGTGTCGCCGCCCGATCAGCACGTTTCATCCCTGGCCAAACAGGCACGTGAACTCTTCGTGGTTCATGTGGGACGGGCGCTTCCCGAATGGGTCAAGGTCTGTGACACGCGGCTGACCTCGATCCTCGATCAGGCCGGCTCGGCGCGCGACATGCAGGCCCGTCGCGACGCATGGACCGGGTTCCAGAAAAACCAGACCACCTGGCTCAACCAGAGCCGCAAGGCGCTGCAGCGTTCGCTGCTGCCGCGCTTCTCCAACTCCGGCAGTCCCACCAGTGTCTCGGGCCAGCTGGAGCTGGTGGCCGAAGGCGCGATCGACGACCAGATCCTGGCCTCGCGCCTGGCGATGCAGGTGCTCGACAAGTCGTCCACCGAACTCAACGAATTGCGCCTGCGCATCCAGCACCTGGAAGGCCGGCTGGAGCTGCCTCGGGGCGACGTGCTGTTGCCCGATGTCACCGCGCGCATCCTGGTGGACCAGTGGCTGGACGCTCACATGACGCGGGAGGCCTGGGTGCTGGTGCAGGACGCGCTGGCGCCGGTCATGGCCACCAAGCTGCATGAGGCCTACAAGGCCGCGAACGAGTTTCTGGTGGCCAGCGGGGTGATGAAGGAAATCGACCTGCAGGCCCTGGTCAAACGGGTGCCGGGCAGCCGCAGCGAAGGTCCGGTGGTGCGCAGCGATGCGTCGGCCGCGGCCACCACCGCGCCGCGCCCGATGACGGCGGGACAGCGGATGGCCGGCGGGCCGGCGTCCATGCCCGCCTCCGCGCCCGGCGGTGTGTCCGGCATGGGGCCGGGATCGAACTTCGGTGCTGGCCGCGCGGGCGCACCATCGTCCGGCATGGGTGTGCACGATGAAACCCGGCTCATGACGGGCACGTCTCCGCTGGCGCGGGCGCGCATGCGGGCGCAGGGCGTGGTCGGGCGTCTCAAGCGCATGCTGATCGACCGCGTCGGTGGCGATTTCGAGGCCACACAGCTGTTGCCGCCCTCGCCCCGTCTGCAGCAGGCGATCCAGCATCAGGTGGCGTCGCCCAGCGTGGCCGCGGGTCTCTACGTGTCCGGCTCCTCGGGTGTGGGCGCGGTGTATGTGGACGCCTCGCATGTGGAGCGGGTCGCCACCTCCTTGCGCCAGCGCACTGCCGAACTCAAGCAGGCCGCGAGCACGCCGACCGAAAAGGCCACCATCGAGGTGGTGGCGCTGATGTTCCAGAGCATCCTGGCCGAAGAGCGCATTCCGCCGAGCGTTCGGGTCTGGTTCGCGCGGCTGCAGATCCCGGTGCTGCGCGTTGCGCTGGCCGAACCCGAGTTCTTCAGCGCCCTGCAGCATCCGGCGCGCCGCCTGATCGACCGCATGGGCTCCTGTGTGATGGGCTTCGAGTCCAACGTCGGCTCGGCCGCGCTGGAGGCCGAGATCAAGCGCGTGGTGCAGGTGATCGAGCAATACCCCGAAACCGGGCGGCGCGTGTTCCAGCTGGTGTTCGACGAGTTCCAGAAATTCCTCTCCACCTACCTCAGCGAGCAAGGCAGCGCCAGCCGCTTCGTGAGCGTCGCGCAGCAGGTGGAGCAGAAGGAAACCCTGTCGGTGCAGTACACGATCGAGTTGCGCAAGCTGCTGGACGATGTGCCGGTGCGCGACGAGGTGCGCGATTTCCTGTTCAAGGTGTGGGTCGATGTGCTGGCCGTGGCCAGCGTGAAGTACGGCCTGAAGCACGAAGAGACGACCTCGCTCAAGCAGGTCGCGTCCGACCTGCTGTGGGCGGCCAGCGCCAAGCCCAATCGCAACGACCGCGCCCGCGTGATCCAGCAACTGCCCGGCCTGCTGCAGCGCCTGCGCCATGGCATGGGGCTGCTGGGTTTCCCCACCTCGCTGCAGGACCAGCACATCAAGTCGGTGAGCGACACGCTGGCCGATGCCTTCATGTCGCGCACCGAACCCATCTCGCAGGAAAGCCTGGACAACCTGTCCGATCGGCTGGCCAACCTGGAAGACTACCTGCCGGCCAACGGTGTGGGCGACCTGGACCTGGACACCGAGAGCATCGAGATGATCACCGGCGTGGACGCCAGCAACATCGAGGTGATCAACCAGGGAGGCAGCCAGCCCAACGAGGCGATGCGCTCTTGGGCGGTGGAGCTGCAGATCGGTTCGTGGTTCGGCCTGGACCACAACGGCAAGCTCAACAGCGTGCAACTGGCCTGGCGCAGCGAGCGTGGCCAGCTCTACCTGTTCGTGACCAACGGTGGGCGCTGTTTCCTGATCCAGGCGATGCGTGTGGCGTCCTACCTGCAGGCTGGCCTGCTGGTGCCCAGCGAGGAAGAGGCCCTCACCGTGCGCGCCACGCGCGACGCGATGGCCAAGCTCGAGGCCAACCCCGAGCGCCTGCTCAACTGAGCGGGCCTGCCGGGGCTCAGCCCTGGCCCTGCCGTTGCAACAACCCGCCCGGCAGGCGGGCCACCTCTCCCGACAGTTCCAGTTCGAGCAGGCGCGCCTGCAGGTGCGCCGTGTCCAGGCCGGTGCGGGCCTGCAAGGCATCCAGGCTCACCGGATCGTGGCCCATGGCCCGCAACAGGCTGTCTTCCTTGGCGCCGTGGTCGCTGCCCGGCCCGGCGCTGTCGTCCGGCGGTACCGGTTCGGCGAAGCGCAGGTCTTCCAGGATGTCCTGCGCCGACTCGACCAGCTTGGCGCCCTGGCGGATCAGCGCGTGGCAGCCGCGCGATTGCGGCGCATGGATCGAGCCCGGGATCGCAAACACCTCGCGACCCTGCTCCGCCGCCAGCCGCGCGGTGATCAGCGAGCCGGACTGCACGGCCGCTTCCACCACCAGCGTGCCTTGCGACAAGCCGGCGATGATGCGGTTGCGTTGCGGGAAATGGGCTGGCAGCGGGGGGGTGCCCAAGGGGTACTCGCTGACGATCGCGCCCTGCGCCCCGATGCGGTGGGCCAAGGCCAAGTGGCGTTTGGGATAGACGCGGTCCAGCCCGGTGCCCACCACGGCCACCGTGGGAGCGCCGCCCAGCATCGCGCCATCGTGCGCGGCGCCATCCACGCCCAGGGCCAGGCCCGAGACCACGCAGACCCCGGCCTGCCCAAGTGCTTGCGCGAACTGGCGGGCGTTGGTTTCGCCTTGGGGTGTGGGGTTGCGGCTGCCCACGATGGCCAGCCGCCGGGGGTGGTGCAGGGCCTGCACGTCGCCCAGCACGTACAACAGCACCGGCGGATCGGCCATCTGCAGCAGATCGGGCGGGTAGAGCGGATCGCCCAGGGTCAGGATGTGGCGGTCCGCGGCGTCGGCCAGCCACGCCTGCGTGCGATCCACCTGCGCCTCGAGGTCTTCGGGGGGCTGCTCCAGCGCGCTCGCCGCGCGGGCACCGACGACCGCCTGCCAAGCCGAGGCCGGTTGGGCGAAGACCGCTTCGGGCAGGCCAAAGGCCGCGAGCAGCTTTCGCGCGGAGTCGAGGCCCACGCCTGGCGTGAGCAGCAGCCGCAACCAGGCGGCCAACTCGGGTCGGGGCATCGCGCCGATCAGGGGTTGACGAAGCGGTCGCCGACCTTCACGCCGTCGGTGATCTGCAGCACCAGCGCGTAGGACACCTTGTCGAAGGTGCGGAAGACCATCATCAGGCCGTTGCGCTCACCGGGCAGGCGCAGTTGCGGGCGGGTCTGATCGGTGGTGTCGGTGATCAGGCTGCTTTCGCGCTGCAGCGCCAGCACATGGCCGCGCTCGATGCCGTGCGCGCGGCCGCGGTTGATGGAGACCACTTGGTTCTGGGCCGCATAGCGCACCGCGTTGCCATACACCGAGACGATCTGGCCGCTTTGTGGCGTGTCGGGCGCGCGTGGCACGAAGTGGCTGAGTTCGCGTTCCGGTTCGGGCAACAGCCGGTCGCCGATGCGCATCTCTTCCTTGGCCGCGACGATGTCGATGGAGGCCGGCACGATCTCGGCCGGGGCCTTGCCGTCGGCGGCCGGGCGCTGGGTCTCGCCGCTCACCAATTGGGCCTTGCCCAGATACTGGGCTTCGTAGCCCAGGATTTCGCTCGTGGTGGGATCGCGCAGGGGGGTGGCGTTGCGGAACACGCGGTAGTCGATCGACTTGCCGTCCACGACCCGCAGCGGTTCGTTCTGCGGGCCGTCGCCGTACAGGGCGCGCGCATAGGCGCGGTCGCCCCGGGTGAGCAGCACGCGGTTTTCCTGCGTGGCCACGATGCGCGGTGCGCGCGCGAAGGTGGCTTCGTCGACGATCATGGGTTCGGTCAGGAACGACTCGATGGCCTGCAGCGACACCGGCGGAATGGCCGAGTCGCCCAGGCTTTCGTAGCGGGTGCGGGGCGACACGCGAACGGTGGCCGGGTCGCCGTTGCCGGCGGGGCGCGTGCTGAGGATGGCGCGGTCGCCGGACTTGATCAGGTACAGCACCTGGCCGGGGTAGATGCGGTGCGGGTTCTGGATGTCCTGGCGGTTCATGCCCCAGAGCTCGGGCCAGCGCCACGGCGTCTTGAGAAACACGCCGGAAATCGCCCACAGGGTGTCGCCGCGTTTGATGGTGTAGCTGTCGGGCGCATTGGGCGCGAGTTCGGACAGCGGCACGCCGTTCTGCGCCACCTGGTCGGCGGTGGCGCGTTGCCCGGGGGTGATCGGGAAGTTCTGCGCCAAGGCGCTGCCGGTGATCGAGGTGGCCAGCACGGCGGCGGCACAGACCAGCGAACGTCGCTGGCGCAAGAAGAAAAATTCGGCGGACTGGCGGGTTTGCAATGGCATGAAGTGGCCCCTGAGCGGCGATCGCGTCTTGACAAGTCGCTTTTGATTTTGCGCCCAAGCCATTGATTGGGCAACGTATATGGCGGAGGGATTTCACGCGCCGTCGCAAAAGTGGCGAAAATAGCGACATCGTCTTCCGCCTGTCACCGGCTTGGCGCCAGCCGTCGCCCCGCGACAATGGAGGCCCCTGCCTGGACCTGTCCCGAACCCACCCGATTTTCATGAATTCGCCGTCGCTTCTGCCCATCCTGCGTTACCCCGACCCGCGCCTGCACACCGTGGCCCAGCCGGTCAAGGCGGTGGATGATCGCATCCGCTCGCTGATCGAGCGCATGTTCGAGACCATGTACGACGCCAATGGCATTGGCTTGGCGGCCACGCAGGTGGATGTGCACGAGCGCCTGATCGTGATCGACGTGAGCGAGACGCGCGACGAGCGCCTGGTGCTGATCAACCCCGAGATCGAATGGGCCAGCCCTGAGAAGCGCAAGGGCGAAGAGGGCTGCCTGTCGGTGCCCGGCATCTACGACGGCGTGGAGCGGTCGATCGCCGTGCGGGTGCGCGCGCTCGACGGCAACGGTGTGGAGCGCACGATCGATGCCCAGGGCATGCTGGCGGTGTGCATCCAGCACGAGATGGACCACTTGCTCGGCAAGGTCTTTGTGGAGTACCTCTCGCCGCTCAAGCGCGATCGCATCAAATCCAAACTGGTCAAGGCTCAACGAGAGGCATTGCGCGCATGAACATCTCTCTGGCTTCTTCGCTGCGTGGCCTGGTCGTGGTGAGCGTGCTGGCACTGGCGGGCTGTTCACTGATGCCCGAACAGGTGGCGGCGGGCACGCCGCGCAGCGAGATCGAGACCCGGCTGGGCCGGCCGACGCTGGTTCACACGCTGCCCGCGGGCACGCGCCTGCAGTACTCGGGTCAGCCCTCGGGCCCCTGGGTGCACAACCTCGATCTCGGACCCGATGGCCGCCTGGTGCGGTACGAGCAGGTGATGGACGCGGGCTGGCTGCTGCGGCACATCGAGATCGGCCGCTGGACGCGCGAAGACGTGTTGCGCGGCATGGGTCGCCCGGCCATGGTGGAGCGCGTGGCGCGCTTCGATGGCGAGGTCTGGAGCTACCGCTTCCTGGAAGCCACGCGGCCGCGCTTGGTGCATGTGCACCTGGACCCCTCGGGTGTGGTGCGGCAGCTGATGTTCTCCGACGACCAGGTGCTCGGCGATCCCGTCGACGCCGTGTCCCATCCCTGATGCCGCGCGGCGTCGCGCCATCGGTCCCTTTTCTTCTTCATGAACCTCATTTTTGCCGGCACGCCGGAATTTGCGCGTGTGGCGCTCGAGCGTTTGCTCGCCGCCGGCTTTCGCGTGCCACTGGTGCTGAGCCAGCCCGATCGGCCGGCGGGGCGCGGCATGAAACTGCAGCCCTCGCCCGTCAAACAACTCGCGCAGGAACAGCAGATCACCGTGGCGCAGCCGCGCAGCCTGCGGCTGGACGGCAAGTACCCCGACGACGCGCGGGCGGCGCGTGACGCCATCGAGGCCGCGCAGGCGGATGCCATGGTGGTGGCCGCGTACGGGCTCATCCTTCCCCAGTGGGTGCTGGACACGCCGCGCCTGGGCTGCCTGAACATCCACGCCTCGCTGCTGCCCCGCTGGCGTGGCGCGGCGCCGATCCACCGCGCCATCGAGGCGGGCGACGCGCAGACCGGCGTGACCATCATGCAGATGGACGCCGGCCTGGACACCGGCGACATGCTGTTGATCGAGCGCCTGCCCATCCAGGCCCAGGACACCACCGGCAGCCTGCACGACCGTCTGGCCACGCTGGGCGGGCGCCTGATCGTGGAAGCACTGGAGATCGCCGCCTGTGGTGGCCTGAAGGCCGAGAAACAACCCGCCGAGGGCGTGACCTACGCGCACAAGATCGAAAAGGCCGAGGCCGCGATCGACTGGACCGCGCCGGCCGAGACATTGGCGCGCCGGGTCCGCGCGTTCAACCCCTTCCCGGGGGCTGCCACGGCGCTGGCGGGCGAGGCCATCAAGGTGTGGTCCGCGCACGCCGAGGCCGCAGCGGCGCAGGGCACGCCCGGCCAGGTGCTGGCGGTGGACGCCGATGGCATCCGCGTGGCCACCGGCGGCGGTGTGCTGGTGCTCACCGAGCTGCAACGCGCGGGCGGCAAGCGCCTCGCGGCGGCGGAGTTCCTGCGCGGGTTTGCGCTCGCACCCGGTCAGGTGCTGGACGCCGCGCCCTCGCCGAAAGAGGCGCCCTGATGTTCCACCGCCGTGAATACCGCGACCGCCCCGAGTACTGGGATGGCGTGCGCGACCAGGTCTCGGTGGCCATGGGCATCGGTGCCTGGGGCCTGATGACCGGTGTGGCCATGGTGCAGTCCGGCCTGTCGGCGCTGGAGGCCGTGCTCATGACGCTGATCGTCTACGCCGGCAGCGCGCAACTCGCCGCCGTGCCCATGATCGCCGCGGGCGCACCGCTGTGGGTGATCCTGGCGGCGGCTTTCTGCGTGAACCTGCGCTTCGTCGTGTTCTCGGCGCACCTGCGGCCCTACCTGATGCACCTGCCGCGCTGGGAGCGCCTGATCAAGGGCTACATCACCGGCGACCTGAGCTACGTGTTCTTCGCGCGCCGCTACCCGCACCCGGGCACCAATGAGGAAGAGCTGGCGCAGCAGCAGGCCTACCTCATGGGCAACTGCGCGGTGAACTACGTGGCCTGGATGGGCGCGAGCCTGGCCGGCATTGCCCTGGCCAACGCGATCCCCGTGGCCTGGGGCCTGGGCTTCGCCGGCATCCTTGCGCTGCTGGGCGTGCTGTGCTCGCTGGCCTCATCGAAGCTGCGCTTCGTTTCGGCCGGCGTGGCCGGCGCGGCGGCGGTCGCGGCCTGGGCGCTGCCGCTCAAGCTCAACATCCTGGTGGCAATCGCGAGCGCGGTGGCGATCTGCCTGGTGCTCGAGAAATTCAGACCCCAGGCGCCGGGGCAGGGGGCACACCATGTTTGACCTCGATCCCTGGACCCTGCTCACCATCGTCGCGCTGGGCTGCATCACCGTGATCACGCGCGGCTTCTTCTTCATCTCCAGCAAGCCCTGGAGCCTGCCGCACTGGGCCCAGCGCGGCCTGCAGTACGCGCCCATCGCGGCGCTGGCGGCGGTGATCGTTCCCGAGATCGTGATGAACCAGGGCGCGCTCATCACCACCTGGAAGGACGCGCGCCTGTTCGCCGCGGCCGCCGGCATGGCCTGGTTCTTCTGGAAGCGCGGCGTGCTCGGCACCATCGTCTGCGGCATGGCGGTCTACCTGCCGCTGCGCCTGGGTCTGGGCTGGTGAGGTCCGGCACCGTTTTTCAACGGTGCCATTGTTTCTGGTAGGCCCACTGCGCGTAGCGCGCATGCGCCTGCGCCTTGTCCACCAGGGCCGGGTGGCTCTCGGTGCTGTCCTTCAGCTGGCCATCCCGGTAGCTCATGAGCCGGGGTGGGCTGTCGGGCTGCAGCACCGCCACGTGGGAGCCTTCCATGTAGGCCTGGATCTTGTCGAACTGCAGGATGGCGCGGCCGGGCCGGGTGCGCTGCGCCGGGTCGCTCAGGTCGCGGCCGGTCAGCGGAACCTCGCCACTCAGGCCCATCATGGAGATCAGCGTGGGCGCCAGATCGATCTGGCTGGCCACCGTGCGGATGCGCTCGGGTGCGCGCACCGCGCCGCCCAGGATCAGGCCGGGGATGTGAAAGCGCTCGATCGGGATGACCGAGGGGCCGTACACGCGCGAGTTGTGGTCGGCCACCACGAGGAAGAGGGTGTTGTCCCAGTAGGCGGATTGCTTCGCTTGGTCGAAGAAGCGCCCCAGGGCGTGGTCGGCGTACTTCACCGCGTTGTTCACGGTGTTCTTCGGCTGCTCGTGCAGCTCGAAGCCGCCGTCCGGGAATTCGAAGGGCGCGTGGTTGGACGAGCTGAACACCAGGGCGAAGAAGGGCTTGTCGGCGGGCTGCTGGCTGAAGCGCTGGTGGGCCACATCGAACAGGTCGCCATCGGACGCGCCCCAGGTGGCGATGAAGGCGCTGGCGGGCATGTCCTTCTGCTCCACCACGCGGTCGAAGCCATTGCCCATGAAGTAGCTGCGCATGTTGTCGAAGTGCGATTCGCCGCCGTAGTAGAAGGTGGACTCGTAGCCCCTGGGCTTCAGGAAGCTGGCCAGCGTGAAGAAGTCGCGCTGCGATTTCGCCAGCTTCACCGTGCTCACCGCCGAGGTCGGCGGAAAACCCGCCACCACCGCCTCGATGCCGCGCACCGAACGCGTGCCGGTGGCGTAGAGCTGGTCGAACCAGATGCCCTGGTCGCCCAACCGGTCCAGGTTCGGCGTGAGCGGCAGGCCTCCCAGGCGGCCGACGAACTCGGCGCCCAGGCTTTCTTCGAGCACGATCACCAGGTTCAGCGGCCGCTCGCGCGGGTGCGGGCTGGTCAGCGTGTGGCGCAGGGGCGAAGCGGGGTCGGTGAAGGCGCCGGGCGGCAGCCCGGTTTCTCGCCGCACGATGTCGATCACGCGCTCCTGCGGCATCTCGGCGTAGGTGATGCCGCCTTCTTCGGCCTTGCGCGACTGGTAGATCGCGTACGTCACGGTGTAGAGCGAACTCAGGGGCAACTCGTTGACCAGGTGGTCGGTGGTCACGGCCGCCGTGGCGGGGTTGGCCGGGCGGTGCCCCAGCGCGCCGCGCGCGCAGATCGCGAGCGCCACGAACAGCAGCACCGACAGCAGCCCGGCCTGCCAGACCCGCAAGGTCGCGGGTGGGTGCGGCGCGGGGCGGGTCAGCCGGACGTAGGCCCAGCCGATGGTGGGCAGCAGCACCGCCGTGGTCAGCAGGTGCGCCCAATAGTCCTTGATCAGCGTGCCGCCCACTTCCTTCGCGTAGCCCAGGTACTCCACGAAGAGGTAGTTGGGCCGGCTGTCGTACTGCAGCACGAAGGCCGGGGTGGCCAGTTCCATGAAGACCACAAGCAGCAGGGCGATGCCGCCATACACGCGCAGGAAGACACCCCACGCGCGCTGGCTGCGCCGGTGGGTGGCCATCCAGGGCGTGAGCGTGGCGGGCAACACCCAGGCCAGGCCCATCAGCACCGCGTCAAAGCGCAAGCCTTCCCACCACACCAATGGCGCCGCCTGGGCCTGGGCGATGCGGTCGGCCTGCCACCAGGCCAGCCCGGCGCGCGACAGCCACAGCACCGCCAGCATGCAGGCCATGGGCATGAGCAGGGGGCGCAGCACGGCGAGGAGGTGGGTCGGGCGGGGCCGGCGAGGTGGGTGATCGGCCTCCCCCACGGCCGGCGCAGGCCGTGCGCTCTTCGACGGGGTCAGCCACGGCTGGGCCAGCCGCCAGCCCGCCCACGACACGCCGGCGGAGATCAGCAGCGTCCACAGCGTGTGGCTGGGGAAATGGGCTCCCCGCAGGGTTTGCACCGCACCCGCCAACCCGCCCACGAACAGCACGGCGGCCAGCCAGCGCAGGCCGGTCGCGCGCGGGCGATGGGGCGTGCCTGGCGGCGCGTCCAGCCAGGGCAGGCACAGGCCGATGAACGCGAAACCGCTGGACGCATGGCCGCCCGGGAAACAACGCCCCGGGCCGCCGTCGGCCACGCCCCAGGCCCAGTGCGACACCCAGCGGGCCGGTCCGCCGAAGGCCTGCAGGTCCCAGGGACAACTGGTCAGGCTGGTGTTCTTCACCAGGTTGACCGCCAGCAGCGACAGCGTGGCCAGCGCCACCACGGTCCAGCGTTCGCGCCGGGGCATCTGCAGCCCGGGCCAGCAGGCCCAGGCGCAGAGCAGCAGCCAGCCACCCGTCATGGCCTGCCGCAGGCCGTCGTGCAGCACGCGAGAGAGCCACCAGCTGTCCTGCAGCGCAAAGCCGCGCGGCGTGCCGATGGCGCGCATCACCGCCATGTCCAGGCCGCCCAGGTCCCAGAGCAGGGTGAGGGTGAACAGGCCGAGCAGCCAAGTGGCGGGGGACGATCGGAAGGGGCCGGTGACCCAGCGGGGGCGAGACAGTGCGTGCATGGTGCGGCACTGTGGAAGCCCCAGGTTAAATGCGCCTTAAGGCGGTGCTAAGGCGCGAACCCATAATGAACGGATTCAGCCTCAACGGACCCCGCGTCCCCTTCAAACACATGCGCGCTCTCGTGGTGGAAGACGACCCCGGCATTGCCAGCGGCCTGCAGGCTTCGCTGCGCCAGGCGGGCTATGCGGTGGACACCTGCCCCTCGCTCGACGCGGCCTGGCTGGCCCTCGCCGTGGAACCCTTCGACGTCATGCTGCTCGACCTCGGCCTGCCCGACGGCGAAGGCCTGGACCTGCTGGCCCGGCTGCGCCGCCGGCCCGCGCCCGCGCCGGGGCGGGACGACCTGCCACGCCACGACATGCCGGTGCTGATCATGACCGCGCGCGACGGCGTGAGCGACCGCATCGGCGGCCTGGACAGCGGCGCCGACGACTACATCGTCAAACCCTTCGACGCGAACGAGCTGCTCGCCCGGCTGCGCGCCATGCTGCGGCGCGCCGGCGGGCGCAGCAACCCGTTGATCCAGCACGGCGAGCTGGTGGTCGATCCGGCGGCCCACACCGTGCGGCGCGCGGGCGAGCCGGTGCCGCTGGGCGGCAAGGAGTTCGCGCTGCTGCTCACGCTGCTGCAGGCGCGGCCGCAGGTGCTGTCCAAGGCGCGGCTGGAATCGGCGCTGTACGGCTTCGACGAAGGCCTGGAGAGCAACGCGATCGAGGTGCACATCCACCACCTGCGCCGCAAGCTCGGCGAGTCCCTGATCAAGACGGTGCGCGGCGTGGGCTACTTCGTGCCCTTGGACGCGCCCGCGCCGCCCGCGAAAGCGGCGCGGCGATGAACAAGGCCGTGGCCGCGCGCGCGAAGACCCTGCGCCACTACCTGCTGGCCTGGGCGCTCGGGGTGCTGGTGGTGGTGTGGCTGGCGCTGATCGCCTTCGCCTGGTCCACCGCCTTCCGCGAGGCCCGCCAGTTCTCCGACGGGCAGATGACGGCGGTGGCCAAGCTCTGGCTGAGCGCCACGCCCTACCGGCTCGAACCCCATGCCGCGGCCGAGGTGCCCGACCTGCAGCACGAGTACCTGCAGGACGTGGCCGTGGTGGCCTGGGACGACGGCCGCCTGGTCGCCGACACCCATGGCATGGTGGGCGGGCTGGACGTGGCGGCCCTGCCCGCGCAGGGCTTCGCCACGGTGCGCGTGAAGGTCCCGGGCCTGGTGCCCGAGTGGCGCGCCTACTCGGCCCAGGCCACGCAGGAAGGGCGGGTGCGGCGCGTGATCGTGCTCATGGACCTGAAGCAGCGCTACGAACTGGGCAAGGACATCGCGGAGCACGTGGCCCTGCCCGCTTTGCTGGTGCTGCCGCTGGTGAGCCTGCTGCTGTGGTGGGCGATCCGCCGCGGCCTGCGCCCGCTCGACCAGCTCTCGAGCGAGGTGGCCGCGCTCGACGGCTTCGCGGGCCAGCGCCTGGGCACGCAGCACCGCCATCGCGAGTTCGCGAGCACGGTGGCCGCGATCAACGCGCTGGTCGACACCTTGCAGACGCGCGCCCAGCGCGAACGCGAGTTCGCGTCCGACGTGGCGCACGAACTGCGCACGCCGCTGGCCGCGCTCGCCTTGCAGGCCGGCGCGGCGCAGCACGACCCGTCCCCCGAGCGGTTGGCGCAACTGGAGCAGGAGGCCTTGCGCGCGGGCCGCATCCTTTCGCAGCTGCTGGAACTGGCGCGCGCCCAGCGCAACGCCATCGCGGGTGCGGGGCCCCTGGTCGCGGGGCAGGTGGCGCTGGGCGAACTCGCGGCGCGGCTGATCGCGGCCCACGCCCCCTCGGCCTACGAGAGCGGCCACGAGCTTTCCCTGTCGCAGCCCGACGAGCCGGTGGTGGTGCAGGCCCAGCCCATGCTGCTGGAACTCGCGCTGCGCAACCTGATCGAGAACGCGCTGCGCCACACGCCCAGCGGCTCGCAGGTGGCGGTGGCGGTGTGGCGGACCGGCGCGGACCTGGGTGTTTCGGTGAGCGACGACGGCCAGCGCGCCGACGCGGCCCCCCTGGCCGCCGAGCGCGGTGGCCTGGGGCTGGGCCTGCGCCTGGTGGAGCGCATCGCCGAACAGATGGGCGCGCGGCTGGAGCGCGACCAGGGCGAAGCGCCGATGACGACGCGCTTCACGCTGCGCTGGCCGCGCGCATAAGGTTGATTTAACGTCGGCTGCGCACAGTGGCGGGGCCGGCATGTGCTGGCATTCGGATGCCGGCCATGCAGCTCTCGTTGCCCTTTGCGTTTCCCCGCTTTTTCCCCACGTTCCATCTCTCCCCGCCCGGCGCGCGCACACGCCCCAGGGTGGCGGTGTGGGGCCTGGCCCTGTGGCTGGCCAGCCTGGGCAACCTGCCGCTGTGGCAGCGCATCGATGGACTCGGCGGCACACCCACCCAGCGCCTGGCGCTGATCGTCGGGCTGGGCCTGTTGCTGGTGGGTGCCCTGGCGGCGCTGCTCTCGCTGCTGGCCTGGCCGTGCGTGTTTCGGCCCGCCGCCAGCGCGCTGTTGCTGGTGGCCGCGTTCAACACCCACTTCATGTGGCAGTACGGGGTGGTGATCGACCCCACGATGCTCGCCAATGTGGTGCACACCGACGTGCGCGAGGTGCGCGACCTGCTCTCGTGGGCCTTGCCGGGAACGGTGTTGCTGGTGGCCGGGCTGCCCCTGTGGGCGCTCTGGCGCCGGCCGCTGGCCCTGCGCAGCCTGGGGCCGCAAGCCGTGCGCAACCTCATGGGGGCCCTGGCCGCGCTCGCCTTGCTGGTGGCGGCCGCGCTGATGAGCTACCAGGGTCTGGCCTCGCTCATGCGCAACCACAAGGACCTGCGCTACATGGCCAACCCGCTCAACACCGTGTACGCCGGCGCCCGCCTGGCGGTGGACCAGCTGCCGCGCCAGGTGCGCCCGCTGCAACCGGTGGGTCAGGACGCGGCCCTGGGCGCGAGCTATGCGCACCAGCCGCGGCCACCGTTGCTGGTGCTGGTGATCGGCGAGACCGCGCGCGCGCAGAACTTCGGGCTCAACGGCTACGCGCGCAACACCACGCCCACGCTCGCGCGCTGGCAGGCGCAAGGTGATCTGGTGAACTTCGCCCAGGTGAGTTCCTGCGGCACCAACACCCAGGTCTCGCTGCCCTGCATCTTCTCGCCGCTCACGCGCGCGCAGGGCGGCGACAAGACCCCCGAACACGAGAACCTGCTCGACGTGCTGCAGCGCGCCGGCTTGGCCGTGCTGTGGATCGACAACCAGGCCGGCTGCAAGGGCGTGTGCGACCGCGTGCCCAACGCCTACGCGGGCGACCACGCCGTGCCCGGCCTGTGCGAGGGCAGTGAGTGTTACGACGCCGCCATGCTGGACGGCCTGGACCAGCGCCTCGCCGCGCTGGATCCGCAGCGCCGCGCGCGCGGCGTGGTGGTGGTGATGCACCAGATGGGCAGCCATGGTCCGGCGTACGCAAAACGCGCGCCCGCCGACCAGAAGCCGTTCCAGCCCGAGTGCCAGAGCGTCACGCTGTCCGACTGCCCGCACGAGCAGCTGGTCAACGCCTACGATAACTCCATCGCCTACACCGATCATTTCCTGGGCCAGACCCTGCAATGGCTGAAGGCGCGCGCCGATCGCGGCAGCGAGGACACGGGGCTGATCTACGTGTCCGACCACGGCGAGTCGCTGGGCGAGAACGGGCTCTACCTGCATGGCGTGCCCTACGCCCTGGCGCCGACGCAGCAGACCCAGGTGCCCATGGTGAGCTGGTTCTCGCCCGGCCTGCAGCGCCGCACCGGCCTGTCGATGGGCTGCCTGCGCGGGCACGCGGCGGCGCCGATCTCGCACGACCATGTCTTCCATTCCGTGCTGGGGTTGATGGACGTGCAGACGCGCGCCTACCAGCCCGCGCTGGACGCGCTGATGCCCTGCAGCGCGGCGTCGCAGGCCCGCTCGCCCGGCGAGCCACCGGTCGCGCTCGTGCACACGGGTTGAGCGGCCGACGGGCATGGGGGGCCGCGTTTCCTACAATGCGGGCTTCTTTCTGACGACCCACCCGCCCACCATGTCCTTCATCCGTTTCTCCGACCTCTGCTCCAGCGGCCAAGCCAAGGGCCAGCGCGTCTTCATCCGCGCCGACCTCAATGTGCCGCAGGACGACGCCGGCCGCATCACCGAAGACACGCGCATCCGCGCGAGCCTGCCGGCCATCCAGATGGCGCTGGACGCGGGCGCGGCCGTGATGGTCACCAGCCACCTGGGCCGCCCCACCGAAGGCGCCTTCAAGCCCGAGGACTCGCTGGCCCCCGTGGCCGCGCGCCTGGGCGAACTGCTGGACCGCCCGGTGCGCTTGGTCGCCAACTGGATCGACGGCGACTTCTCGGTCGCCCCTGGCGAGGTCGTGCTGCTGGAGAACTGCCGCCTCAACGTGGGCGAGAAGAAGAACAGCCCCGAACTGGCGAAGAAGCTCGGCGCCCTGTGCGACATCTTCGTGCACGACGCCTTCGGCACCGCGCACCGCGCCGAAGGCACGACCTACGGCATCGCCGAGACCGCGCCCATCGCCTCGGCCGGCCCGCTGCTGGCCGCCGAGATGGACGCGATCGCCAAGGCGCTCGCGGCCCCGAAACGGCCCCTGGTGGCCATCGTGGCCGGCAGCAAGGTCAGCACCAAGCTGACCATCCTCAAGAGCCTGGCCAACAACGTGGACAACCTGATCGTGGGTGGCGGCATCGCCAACACCTTCATGCTGGCCGCGGGCCTGAAGATCGGCAAGAGCCTGGCCGAGGCCGACCTGGTGGGCGAGGCCAAGGCGGTGATCGAGGCCATGAAGGCGCGCGGCGCCGAGGTGCCGATCCCGACCGACGTGGTGACGGCCAAGGCCTTCGCGGCCGACGCGCCGGCCACGGTGAAGAAGGCCACGGAGGTGGCCGACGACGACCTGATCCTGGACATCGGCCCGGAGACGGCCCAGAAGCTGGCGGCGCAGCTGATGCAGGCCGGCACCATCGTGTGGAACGGCCCGGTGGGCGTGTTCGAGTTCGCGGCCTTCGAGAGCGGCACCAAGGCCATCGCGGACGCGATTGCGAAGAGCAGCGCGTTCAGCATCGCCGGTGGTGGCGACACGCTGGCCGCCATCGCCAAGTACGGCATCGAGAAGGACGTGGGCTACATCTCCACCGGCGGTGGCGCCTTCCTCGAGGTGCTCGAAGGCAAGACCCTGCCGGCGTTTGAAGTGCTGGAGCGCCGAGCCAAGGCATAAGCCTCTGCGGAACGCTCGGGGTTTACCCGACTCTCGCCGCGGTTTATGCGGCCTATCAGAAACCATGATTGGTCGCGCGCGCTTTCTGTTGCTAAATTGGTCCCGTCGCAAACACAACGATGGAGACAGGCATGGCACGACAGACAGCAGCACTGAAGGTGGTGGTTCTTTCCTTGGTGACGGCATGGTCCGCGGCGCAAGCCGGCACGGTCTCCGTGCTCACCTCGTTTCCCAAGGAACTGACGGAGGCCTACAAGAAGGCGTTTGAAGCCGCCAACCCCGGCATCAAGATCGAGATCCTCAACAAGAACACCACGGCCAGCATCGCCTACATCAAGGAGCTGGCGGTGGGCCAGCGGCCCGACGTGATGTGGGCCTCGGCGCCCGATGCCTTCGAAGTGCTGGCGCGCGACAAGCTGCTGCAGGCCGCGCCCGAAGTCAAGAACGCGCAGGTGCCAGCCAAGGTGGGCAACTACCCCATCAACGACCCCAACGGCCTGTACTACGGCCAGGCGCTCGCGGGCTACGGCCTGATGTGGAACACGCGCTACATGCAGGCCAACAAGGTGCCCGCGCCGCGCGAGTGGGCCGACCTGACCAAGCCCGCCTACTTCGGCCACGTGGCCATCTCCTCGCCCTCGCGTTCGGGCACCACCCACCTCACGGTCGAGACCATCCTGCAGGGCGAAGGCTGGGAAAAGGGCTGGACGCAGATGCTGCAGATCGCGGGCAACTGCGCGGCCGTGACCGACCGCAGCTTCGCGGTGCCCGATGGCGTGAACAACGGCCAGTACGGCGTCGGCATGGTGATCGACTTCTTCGGCCTGGCCGGCAAGTACTCGGGCTACCCGGTGGAGTTCCACTACCCCTCGGTGACGGCGGTGGTGCCGGCCAACATCGCGCTCATCAGCGGCGGCAAGAACGCCGACGAGGCCAAGAAGTTCATCGCCTACACGCTCTCGCGCGAAGGCCAGGAATTGCTGTTCGATCCGAAGATCAGCCGCCTGCCGGTGCTGCCCAACGCCTCGTTCGGCAACAAGGCGCCGGCCGGCTATCCCGACGCACAGGAAATCGCCAAGCGCGCCAAGGTGCAGTTCAACACCGACCTCTCCAGCAACCGCTACCAGGTGGTGGTGAGCCTGTTCGACCAGATGGTGACCTTCCGCCTCAAGGAGCTGCAGGCCGCCACGCGCGCCATCCACGAGGCCGACCGCAAGCTGCACGCCAAACCCAACGCGCACGGCAGCGAGCTACTGCGCCAGGCCCGCAGCTTCGCCTACTCGTCGCTGGTGCCCGAGGGCATGGTGAAGGACGAAAAATTCCTCAACCTGTTCCGCCAGAACAAGCGCGACGTGGAAGTGGCCAAGCAGCTCACCGGGCTCGAAGAGCTGTGGAGCTCGAAAGCCAAGGCCAACTACGAGCGCGCGCGCGACCTGGCCAACCAGGCCGCCGCGCTGGCCAAGTGAGCGCCTGAACGCCCCGTGACGCCCGCGCGCCGGCCTGCCGCGCGCGGGTCCCTCCCTTCCCGGAAAGATTGCCCATGTCCGCTGTCCTGACAGGTTCCGCCGCGCGCGCGCCGCGCCGGCTGCGCCCCCCCACCGTGTGGGGCCACTGGCTGCTCGCCGGCCTGGTGTTTGCCTTCCTGTTCCTGTTTCTGCTGCTGCCGATCGCGGAGGTGATCTACACCGCCTTCGTGACGGAAACCGGCGCGCCCACGCTGGGGCATTTCAGCAACTTCTTCGGCCAGAGCCTGCTGCGCGAATCGCTCATCAACAGCCTGGTGGTGGCGCTGGCCTCGGTGTTCTTCGCCTCGGTGATCGCGATCCCGCTGGCCTACCTCACGGTGCGCTTCGAGTTCCGCGGCGCCCTGCTGATCCAGACGCTGGGCGTGCTGCCGCTGATCATGCCGCCCTTCGTGGGCGCGGTCGCGCTGCAGCTCATCTTCGGGCGCAGCGGCTCGGTCAACCTGCTGCTCAACGACGCGTTCGGCTTCACCGTGCCCCTCATGGACGGCCTGGTCGGTGTCACCTTCGTCGAGAGCATCCACTACTTCCCCTTCATCCTGCTCAACCTCGTGGCCGCGATGCGCAACATCGACGGCGCCATGGAAGAGTCGGCGCAGAACCTCGGCGCCAAGGGCTGGCGCCTGTTCTGGCGCATCATCTTCCCGCTCTCGCTGCCGGGTTACCTGGCCGGCGCGGCGCTGGTGTTCGTGAAGGTGTTCGACGACCTGGGCACGCCGCTGGTGATGGGCGTGACCAACATGCTCGCGCCGCAGGCCTATCTGCGCATCACCTCGGTGGGCATCGAGGACCCGCTGGGTTACGTCATCAGCGTGATCATGATCGTGCTGTCCATCCTGGCGCTGTGGATGGCCTCGCGCGTCATGAAGGGCAAGGACTACTCCACGCTGCAAAAGGGCGGCAATTCGCTGCAGCGCCGCACGCTGCGCGGCTGGGCCTCGGTGCTGGCCTACGCCTGGGTGGGCTTCGTGCTGCTGGTCACGCTGGCGCCGCACATCGGCATCCTGCTGATGTCTTTCTCCAAGGTCTGGAGTTTCTCGGTGCTGCCCGACAGCTATACCCTGGAGCACTACGCCACCATCTTCACCGACTCCAAGCTGATGGTGGTCAACACCCTCAAGTACTGCCTGATGGCCGCGAGCCTGGACGTGGTGCTGGGCACGCTCATCGCCTACCTGATCTTCCGCACCGAGCTGCCCGCGCGCCGCTGGCTCGACTACATCGCCTCGATCGCGCTGGCCATCCCCGGCCTGGTGCTGGCCATCGGCTACCTGCGCATGTTCAAGGGCGTGGACATCCCGTTCACCGACACGCCGGTGATCAGCACCTGGGTGCTGATCATGATCGCCTACGCGGTGCGCCGCCTGCCGTACGCGCTGCGCTCCTGCATGGCCGCGCTGCAGCAGGTGCACATCTCGCTCGAAGAGGCCGGGCAGAGCCTGGGCGCGGGCAAGGTCAGCACGGTGCGGCGCATCATGGTGCCGCTCATGATGGGCGGCATCCTGGCCGGCTTCGTCACCAGCTTCATCACCGCCGCGGTGGAGCTCTCGGCCACCATCCTGCTCACCTCGGCGCAGAGCCAGGCGCCCATGAGCTATGGCATCTACCTCTACATGCAGAGCATCGCCGGGCGCGGACCGGGCGCCGCCCTCGGCGTGGTGGCGGTGGTGGTGGTGGCCATCGGCACCTACCTCTCGCACCGCGTGGTGGAGAAATCGCGCGCCCCCACCCGCGCCGCGCAGCCCTGAACGACAGACACATCGAAAGACAGCCATGCATCTGAACAAGGTCTCCCTCGAAGCGCGCCACATCAGCCTGAGCTACGGCAGCACCGAGGTGCTCAAGGACGTCAACATCCGCATCGAGCCGGGCGAGTTCTTCGCCCTGCTCGGCCCCTCGGGCTCCGGCAAGTCCACGCTGCTGCGCCTCATCGCCGGCTTCAACCAGCACCAGCGCGGCGAACTGCTGATCGACGGCAAGGACATCACCGGCACGCCGCCGCACCTGCGCAACGTGGGCATGGTGTTCCAGAACTACGCGCTGTGGCCCCACATGACGGTGTGGGACAACGTGGCCTTCGGTCTGGTGGAGCGCAAGGAGCCCAAGGACTCGCTGCGCCGCAAGGTCGGGGCCGCGCTCGAACTGGTGGGTCTGCAGGACTACGCGCAGCGCCGGCCGAGCCAGCTCTCGGGCGGGCAGCAGCAGCGCGTGGCGCTGGCGCGCACCGTGGTGATCGAGCCCAAGCTGCTGCTGCTCGACGAGCCGCTGTCCAACCTCGACAAGAACCTGCGCGTGCAGATGCGCGAGGAGCTCAAGAACCTGCAGCGCACGCTGGGCCTGACCACCATCTTCGTGACGCACGACCAGGAGGAAGCGATGACCACCGCCGACCGCATGGCCGTGCTCGACAAGGGCGTGCTGCAGCAGGTGGGCACGGCCGCCGCGCTGTTCGACTTCCCGGCCAACCGCTTCGTGGCCAGCTTCGTGGGCACGGCCAACCTCGTGCAGGGCCGGGTGACGCACGTCAACGGCGAGACCCTGCATTTCCAGGCCGACGGCCTGGGCGAGATGGTGCTGCCGCGCAACCAGGAGAGCCCGGGCACCGGGCCGGCGTCGCTGTCGTTCCGGCCGCACACCGTGCACATCCGCGTGCGCGACGAACATGGCGACGCCTCGCGCATCTGGCTCGACGGCCGGGTGGAAAGCTCCGAGTTCCTGGGCGAGACCTCGCGCTACCGCGTGCGCGTGGGCGAGACCCTGATCGTCGCCAACCAGGCGCACTTCTCGGGCCTCTCGCTGTTCCCGCCCGGGGCCGAGGTGCGGCTGGGCATCGAGCCTTCGCAGGCGCGCTTCCTGACGCACTGAGCGCCCGCCCGTATGGAGATCTACCAGCTGCGTGCCTTCGTCACGGTGGCCAAGATCGGCCAGCTCACGCGAGCGGCCGAGGCCCTGCACGTCACGCAGCCCGCCGTCACCGGGCAGATCAAGGCGCTGGAGGAAGAGCTGGGCGTCTCGCTGTTCGACCGGCGGCCCGGGCGCATCGCGCTCACGCGCGCCGGTGAGCGCCTGCTGCCCGAGGCCGAGAAGGTGCTGGCCGCCGCCGGCTCGCTGATCGGCCGCGCCAAGGAGTTGCAGGGCGAGGTGGCCGGCTCGCTGATCATCGGCACGCTGGGCGACCCGGACGCCTTGCGGCTGGGTTCCTTGCTCGGCGGCCTGGTGGCGGCACTGCCCCTGCTGGACATCAAGACCCGCTCGGGCGACGCCGAGACGCTGCGCGAGGGCGTGGCGACCTCCACGCTGCAGGCGGCGTTCTACATCGGTCCCCACATCCCGCGCGACGTGCTCGGTCTGCCCCTGCAGACCCTGCACTACCGGGTGGTGGCGCCGGTGGCCTACCGCGATCGGCTGCTGCACGCGGGCTGGCGCGAGATCGCCGACCTGCCCTGGATCGGCACGCCGCACGCCGGCCACGTGCAGACGCTGCTGCGCGACCTGTTCTCGCGCCAGGGCCTGCTGCCCAACCAGGTGGTGGAGTCCGACGATGCGTCGGCGCCCTACAGCCTGGTGCGCGCGGGCCTGGGGCTGGCGCTGCTGCGCGAGGACATGGCCGTGCCCGCCGCCGAGAGCGAGGAGCTGGTGATCTGGCCGCACACGCGCGTGGCCGCCCTGTTGAGCTTCATCTACCCCAAGACCGCCGAGCACGACCCGGCCATCGTCGCGGCGCTGTCGGTGCTGCGCCAGGTCTGGGGCCTGCCGTCGCGCCAGCCGGCCTGAGGCGGCTCAGGAGGTGGGGCGTTCGCGCGTGGGGATGCGCGCCACCACGACCAGGCCGATGGCGGCGGCGGCCAGCAGCGCGGCCAGCACCCAGGGCTGGTGGCGAAAGCCCCAGGCCGAGAGGCTCACCATCACCACCATGGAGCCGATCGCCACCGTCTTGGTGCGCCGGGTCAGGCTGCGGTGCTGCTCCCAGTCGCGCACCATGGGGCCGAGGAAGCGGTGGTTGAGCAGCCAGCCGTGCAGGCGCGGCGAGGCCTTGGCGTAACAGGCCGCGGCCAGCAGCACGAAGGGGGTGGTGGGCAGGCCCGGCAGCACCACGCCGATGAGGCCCAGCGCCAGCGACACCGTGCCGGCCAGCCAGAGCAGCCAGCGCACGGTGCGGGAGGACGAGGGAGAAGAGGGCATGACGCCAGCATCTTAGCCAGCGCCAGGGACCGCAGCCAGAGCACCCGCGGAACCGGCTTTGCCAGGCCGCCAGGTGCGCCCCCTCAGGGGGTGACGCCGAAGGCGGCGCGGGGGGATGTCAAGATTTTTGGCCGACCGTAAGTTCGACCGTGCCGACACCCTCCACGCTGCCGGTGATCTTGTCGCCCGGCAGCACCGCGCCCACGCCTTCGGGCGTGCCGGTGTAGATCAGGTCGCCGGGTTGCAGGTGGTAGAACAGCGAGAGGTCGGCAATGATCTCGCGGATGTTCCAGATCAGCTTGTCCACATCGGACTTCTGCTTCACGGCGCCGTTGACGGCCAGCTCGATGCCGCCGCGCTCGATCACCACGCCCGGCATGGGCACGATCTCGCTGCACACGGACGAGTGCTCCACGTCCTTGCCCAGGTCCCAGGGGCGGCCCTTGTCGCGCGCCACCAGCTGCAGGTCGCGCCGCGTCATGTCCAGGCCGCAGGCGTAGCCGTAGATGATGTCCTGCGCGTCCTCCGCCTTCACGCGGAAGCCCGCCTTGCCCACCGCCAGCACCAGCTCCATCTCGAAGTGGTAGTTGTTCGTCTCGCTGGGGTAGGGCGTGGTCGCGCCCGAGAGCGCCAGCGTCTGCGGGGCCTTGGTGAAGTAGAACGGCCGCTCGGCCGTCTTGTCCACCGGCTTGCCCATTTCCACCGCGTGCGCGTGGTAGTTGCGGCCGACGAAGAACAGGCGGTTGACGGGGAATTGTTCGGTCTTGCCGCGCACGGGAACCGAAGCGACGGGGGGCGGGGGGAAGAGGTAGGTGGTCATGGGTCTTCAAGGCCGGGTCAGGGCATGGCGGGTTGGTTGTCGGGGCGCACTTCGTAGACGCCGAGCTTGCGGTGCAGCGGCGACTCGTCGGCGATGAACAGGAAAGCCGGGGCGCTGGCCGAGGCATTGGTGAGCGTGGTGGCGGTGTAGCCGGGAATGCAGCAGGTGTCGGCCACCACCAGGTCGAAGCCCTGCGCGTCGGTGGCCACGCGGGCCGCACCTTCGATCACGTGGTAGATCACCGCGGGCGAGCGCGCGGGCAGCGTGAGCGCCTGGCCCGGACGCAGCATCAGGGCATGAAAGCCCAGCACGTTCTCGGCGTCCTCGCCGGACTCGGGGTTGGTGTAGGTCACCTGCACGGCGTCGAGGTCGGGCCGGTCGGCCGCCATCGATTCCAGCGCGGCCTTGGCATCGACCCAGGGATAACGCAGCATGGGGTAGCGCTTGCCGCTGCGGCCGAACACCGGCGTGGGCACCACGCCCGGCCGCGCATAGGCCCGGTCGCCGCGGCCCGGCAGGGTTTCCTGGCGCCCGCCGTTGAGGTGGTAGCTCACCTCCAGGTAGTACATCAGCGGCAGGTCGAGCACGTCGAGCCAGATCACGGGCTGGTCGCCGTCGTGGCCGTGCTCGTGCCAGCGGCCCGTGGGCGTGAGGATCAGGTCGCCGCGCGACATCGGGCACTTCTCGCCGTCCACCGTGGTCCAGGCGCCTTCGCCTTCCACGACCATGCGCACCGCGTTGGGCGTGTGGCGGTGGCTGGGCGCCCATTCGCCCGGCATCAGCAGCTGCATGCCCAGGTACATGGCCGCGCTGGCCTGCATCTTCTCCAGCGTGTGGCCCGGGTTGGCCAGCACCAGCACGCGGCGCTCGGCCTTCTCGATCGGCGTGAGTTCGCCGGCCTTGAGCAGCAGCGGCTTGATCGATTGATAGGCCCAGTGCGTGGCCTGCGTCTGGCGCGACGGCATCTTCGGCGGCAGCACGCCACGCAGGCTGGGCCACAGCGGCACCAGGTTGAGCGCGCGCAGCTCGGCCACGTAGTCGGCGGGCAGGTCTTCGAGTCGTCCGAGGTCGTTCATGGGGTCTCCTGGGTTCAGTGAGGGGCCAGACAGTTCTCGACGTTCCAGCCGTACAGCCACTCCATCGCATCGTAGAAGCGCTCCGGCGAACGGCCGCGCCAGAGGTCGTTGCGCACCAGGCGCTCCACCCCGCTGGCGTGGTAGATGCGGCCCATCTCGCGCGAGCTCAGCACGATGCGCGCGGTGCGCGCCACGCGCGAACGCTGGTACAGGTCGAACGCCTTCTCGAAGTCATTGTGGTTCACGCGCAGGGCCTCGCCCAGCGTCACCGCGTCCTCGATCGCCATGCAGGCGCCCTGCGCCATGTACTGCGTGGTCGGGTGGGCGGCGTCGCCCAGCAGCGTGACGCGGCCATAGCTCCATTGGCCGATCGGTTCGCGGTCGGCCGTGGCCCAGCGCTTCCAGCTCTTGGGCAGGTCGATCAGCTGGCGTGCCTTGGGGCAGATGCCCTGGAAGTAGCTCTGCACCTCTTCCTTGCTGCCTTCCTTCACGCCCCATTCTTCGGCCTCGCGGCTGTGGAAGGTCACGACCACGTTGTACTGCTCGCCGCCGCGCAGCGGGTAGTGCACCAGGTGGCAGTTCGGGCCGACCCAGATGCTGGCCGCGTTCCAGCGCAGGTCTTCGGGGAAGTCGGCCTTGTCCACCACCGCGCGGTAGACCACGTGGCCGGTCACGCGGGCCTCGTCGCCCACGAACTGCTGTCGCACCACGGACTTCACGCCGTCGGCCCCGATCAGCGCCAAGCCGCGGTGGGCCGTGCCGTGCTGATCGTGCACCGTCACGCCCGTGGCGTCCTGCTCGATGCGCTCCACACGCGTGGAGGTGAGGAACTGAATCTGGCCGCTGGCCTGCACGCCTTCAAGCAGCGAGCCGTGGGCGTCGGCGCGGTGGATCACCGCATAGGGGTTGCCAAAGCGCTGGCGGAAAGCCTCGCCGGTGGGGATCTTGCCGACCTGGTACTCGTCGAGCGCGTCGTGCATCACCATGAAGTCGGTGTAGACCGCCCGGCTGCGCGCCTGCTCCCCCACGCCGAGCGCGTCGAAGGCGTGAAAGGCGTTGGGGCCCAGCTGCATGCCGGCGCCGATCTCGCCGATCTCGGGCGCCTGCTCCAGCACCTTGACGCGAAAGCCCTGGCGCACCAGGGCGAGCGCGGCGGCCAAGCCGCCGATGCCACCACCGGCCACCAG
Source organism: Hydrogenophaga sp. FW305-3-2-15-A-LB1 (assembly GCF_058787875.1). Lineage (NCBI taxonomy): Bacteria > Pseudomonadati > Pseudomonadota > Betaproteobacteria > Burkholderiales > Comamonadaceae > Hydrogenophaga > Hydrogenophaga sp. FW305-3-2-15-A-LB1. The sequence continues at coordinate 35,590 of NZ_JBYTAE010000071.1, forward strand.
CACGGGGAGTTCCTGGGAGGGCGAAGTCATGGGTTGTCTCCTTCACATGCAAGGCATGCTGATGATAAGTGTACTTATTGTATGGGCGATGCTAGGATTCCGGCAAGCCCCTCCCGTCCTCCGAC